>JBPYFA010000498.1:0-2412 GCA_051986585.1 Vicinamibacterales bacterium
CGTGATCTTCACCCGTCCCGGTCGGTCCAGCTGAATCTCGCTCTCCTTCGTGCCGCCCTCCACGCCGTTGACCGCAAAATCCATCAGGTGGCTCTTGCCGTCAGACACGTAGTTGCGACCGGACTTCACCGCATCGATCCATTTTCTGTACGTCAGCGTCCCGTCCACCTTGGCATAGGAGCGCGCCAGGCCGACGCGATCGTCAGTGATGCATGGAAAGTCGGTCTCACCGCTGATCCGCGTGCGGAACCCGGCGTTCAGCGTGTGGTACCAGATGTTCAGCTCCCAGATGTGTGGCGTATCACCGGCAGAAATGAAATCCACGGCGTTCGGATGCGTGACGTCGACGATGAATTCGTTCGCGCCGATGCCGTCAAACGCGGGAATCTCATAGTTGGGGAGCGTCTTGCTGCGCGTTTCGAGGCCCCACCCCGAATGCGCAAATCCAACCACGGCGCCTTGCGCCTTCGCCCATTGCAGAATCGGCAGTGTCCAGGTGGGCCAATCCTCCAATCGCTTGGTTCCTGGATAATCCTGATCTTTCAGTCCGAGCAATACGAGATGACCGGCGTGGCTCGATGGGAATCCAGAAACCTCGAGGTCGTAGTGCATCAGCCGCTTGCCCGGCTTGGACAGCGGGTGATCGTCGCCGCTGAAGAACTGTTTCTGAAAATAGTACGACGGGCCCCACGTCAACACCGACGCCACATCCAGTCCTTCGCCGGCGATTTGCGGCCACATGTCTTCGGGACGGACGCCTTCGGTCGGATTCTGGTAGTGCGAGCAACCGGCGGAATGAATGTGATGGTCGCCGGAATACCATCCGTAGCGCGACGGATCGATCCATCGGACCAGCCGAAACAGCCATTCGTCCGGACCAGCCAGCGTGACGCGACGACTCTCGGCGACGTACTCCGGTCCGCGTGACACGGTCAGCATGAACGATCCCGACGGCAGATCGATCGTCTCACCGTCGGCCCGGTAAACCTGCGGCTGAAAGTAGAAATCTGGCGCGAGGCGCTTTGACACCGTCGGATATATCCGATCGGCATCATCCTTGATGAGAAAGGCCGCGGTCGCAGGCTCGCCGTGTTCGTCGACGACGCGGACGCGGACCGGATGTGCCGGCTTGCAGTTGAAGAGAATATCGATGTCACCCCGAAACCCGATGTCCTGTGTACCCTGGCCGACGTTGAATGCGAGCGTGGCGGAGCGCTGACCCGCGTCGCGGCTGTAGATCTGCAGAATCACATACTCGACCGCCAGTCCCGACAGGCGCTGCCGCATCGGCGCCGCGGTGTAGAAGGAAATGTCGGCCCACCGCTCCCGGACGTCCTCTTCCGTGAGCTCCATCGGCGGTTCAGGCACATTGCGCGAGGTGATGTAGACGCGTCCGCTGTTTGAGCTCTGCACCGCGAGCGGCGCCGTCACCCCGGCGTCGTTGAGAACCTTCACCAGGAACAACCGCGTTCCACCCTGCAGCAGCTCCGGTTTCGCCGCGCCCTGCTCGACCTTGACGCGGCTCTCGGGATTGATATGCACCGTCGTCAGAACGTACCGATCGAGGATCGTCTGCAGCGCGAGCGCGCCGGCATCGGCGTCGGTCGCGCCCACGGCACGATCGATTGCCTGCCGATCAGTAGCGGGCAGCGGCTGACCGAGATAGGCGAGCGCGGTTTCGAGGCGCCTGACCTGCTGCGCGAGTGGCTGCAACGCGACCGCTGGTATGTCGGCCGGATGGGTGTGTTCCTGAGCGCCAAGGCCGAGCGTCAGCGCCCAGAGGACGAACCCGCACGCCCCGAGCCGGGTAAGTGTCGTCAACGTTGTGGATACGCCGGCCACGGTGTCCTTTCGAACTACTGTTTCCGAGTGGAAGAAATCTTGCGAACGACGGCCGCGATTTCGGCAGCTGCGAGCTTCGAGGGTTGTGGATGTAGCGCCGGCACAGCGAATGACGTGCCGGCGTTATGGATGATCAACTCCCCGCGTGCCATGCCGGCGGCCGTCTGAAAGTCACCGGCGCGTCGAAGCCCGGGTATATAAACGTGGTCCACGAACGCCTGATCGCTGGCGGTATCGAAATTGGCAACGTCGAGTACCGCAACCCGGATCGGAACGATCGCCGCGGCGAGAATCGCCGCCAGCGCGGCATCGCCTTCGGCGACAACGGCCGCATGTGGGTGTGACCGGACAGCGGCAACAATGTCCGCGACCCGCTGGCTCGCCGGGGTTCGGTTATAGGTGTCGAAGTGACGGACTTTGGCAGCAGCCTCGGTGTTGAACGCCGTGAACGGAATGACCGTCGGCTTGAGTCCCGCCTTCGTCAACGCTCGCTCTAACTCTGGGTTCGACGCGTCAACAAGGACCGTTCGATCGGTGTCAGTTGAATGCAGGGAACCGCCGGCTTCAGGC
>JBPYFA010000499.1:0-6214 GCA_051986585.1 Vicinamibacterales bacterium
ATGCCCTGCAACACCTGCATCAGGAGATCACGATCACGAGGCGCAACGGTTCATTTACGTTCGAAGAATCCCTGGCGCGCCTGGTAAAGGACGGTCTCGTAGACTGGCGGGATGCACATGCACGGGCGGCGCACGTCGACGAATTCGAACAGCTCGCGGGCGCCCTCCCGCCGGCGCATCCGTAGTTTTGCCCTACGTCGCGGCCGACCTAAGACCCACCCGCGCCCCTCAGGCGCCAGGACTGTGAAATCCGTTCCACCCAGGCCTGGCGCGAGGGAGGTCTAAAGCCGAGCGCCACAGGTTTCGAAACGACTAATGGACACGAATACGCTCGCCTTGGGCTTGCTTGCGAGAGGCTCATGATTGCTGGCACCAGTTCGCCGCCGGAGAGCGTGTGCAAGGGAGTCCGGGTCGCGAAGCTCTCAGAGTGATTAACACGGAGGCTCAGATGATGGTGTGTCGGCGCATTCTTTCGGTATGTCTTGCAGTGTTGATGATGGCCCCAGTCGCCAGCGCTCAGGAGCACGTGATTGGCAGCGCGGCGCTCGACAAGATGATCCAGGATCGCCTCGGTCGCGAGCAAGCCGATCGCGACGCGATCCTGTCGTTGTTGCAGCGTCAAGAAGTGCGAGACATCGCCGCAAACGCCGGCCTCTCGATTGAGAGAGCACAGACCGCCGTCGGCATGCTTCAAGGATCGACGCTACAGCAGGCTGCCGAGCAGGCTCGCCAGGTGCAAGACAATCTTGCCGGCGGCGCCAGTACCGTCACCATCTCGACGACCACGATCATTATCGTTCTGCTGCTCGTCATCCTGATTGTGCTCATCGCGAAGTGACGCGTCGCGCTCTACAACGCGTTGGCATCGCCCCGTTCCTTGTGATCGCGGCGATGCCGATCCCTGAGGCGCGCGGACAGCGGTCCGCCGCCAACCTTCATCTTCTCGATGTTCCCTACCTGGCCCAGTCCGAGTCCCTGTGCGGCGGAGCCGCGCTCGCGATGCTCATGCGGTATTGGGGAGCGGCGAACGTATATGCCGAAACATTCGCCAACCTCGTTGAGGCCGAAGCCGGTGGAATTCGCACCGCCGATCTGGTGGGTGCGCTGCGCTCTCGAGGATGGACGGCACAATCGGTGCGCGGCAACGCCGCGAGCGTACAGCACCAAATAGCCGCGCGGCGGCCCGTGATCCTGCTGATCCAGGATCGACCGGGGCGATTTCATTACGTGGTTGTCGTTGGATGGGCTGGTGGGCGTGTAGTCGTGCACGATCCCGCACGCGGTCCATTCCGCATCCTCGACGAGCACGTGCTCGCAGCCGCCTGGCTGGCGTCGGATAACTGGACCCTGATTGCCGAGCCGCCAGCGTCAATGGTGAATCGCGAGGACATGGGGAGCGGCGCCCGGTCACCGGATCGCGATGTGCCCGGCGGTGGAGCCGAACCCTGCGGCGATCTGATTGACGAGGGCGTCCGACTCGCGCGCACTGATGACAAGCCAGGGGCGCGGCGCCTGTTGGAGATCGCTGCCGCGAAATGTCCCGAGTCGGCCGGTCCGTGGCGTGAGATGGCAGGCCTGCACGCACTTGGGAGTGAGTGGCCCGCCGCAGCAGACGACGCCCGCCGCGCGCTGTCGAAAGATCCGTCGGATGCGCTGGCCGCGCGGATCCTCGCAACCGCCCTCTATCTGGACGAGCGTCCGGACGATGCGCTCGAGGCATGGAATCGCGTCGGCGAACCGATCATTGATCTAATCAATGTGAATGGGCTCGAGCGCACTCGGTACAGTGTTGCTGCGCGACTGATGGGGCTCGAGCCAAAGACCTTGCTCACACGCTCGGCATTGATCGCCGCACGGCGTCGCTTGTCGGAATTGCCATCGGCGCAGACGACGAGCGTGGCCCTGAAGCCTGAAGAGAGTGGACGAACTCAGGTGGAAGCGTCGGTCATCGAACGGCCGCTCTGGCCGACTTCTGCCGTGTCGCTGGGCGCGATGGGATTGCACGGGATCACGGACCGCGAAGCGGTGATCAGGCTATCGAGTCCGACCGGAGGTGGAGAAGCGTGGACGTTCGCCTGGCGATGGTGGGAGCAACGGCCGAAGCTGGCGCTGGGCTTCGACGCGGCCGCGCCATTCGGTGGCGTGTGGGGCGTCACTCTGTTTGACGAGCGGCAGACCTATCAGAGTGGGGAAGCGCTTGCTCGTGAGGCGAGACGACGGGCCGATCTCCACGTCAGCAACTGGACAACCTGGGGAATGCGTTGGGAAGGCACCGCCGGAATCGATCGCTTCAACAGTCCGGATGCCAGCGTCCACCACTTGTTCGCGCTTTCCGGCGCGGTGCAGCAGCGGTTCGACAACGATCGCGGGTCGGTTGAGGCTCGCGCCGGGTCGTGGTTCGGCGATGCGAGCATGTCGACGTTCGCGCTGCGATCCGAGTGGCGGTCGAGTGTCCGTCACGAAGGCATGGTGTGGATGGGTCGTGCGGAAGGTGCGCTCGTGGGGGCGAGTGCGCCGCTAGCATTGTGGCCAGGCGCGGGAACCGGTCAGGGACGCGAAGGACTGCTTCGTGCGCATCCACTGATTGACGACGGCATCATTCGAGACGCTGTGTTCGGCCGGCGAGCGGTTGATGGCGGCTTCGAAACGACGCGTTGGATACAGTCGCGGGGGGTGCCTGTGCACTTCGGCCCAGCGCTATTCGTCGATGTCGCGCGCGCGTATCGTGGGCTCGATCCGGCGATCGAAGGATGGCAGACCGATGTCGGCGCCGGGCTGCGCGTCGCCATCCCGGGCTCCGGCGTCCTGCGAATCGATGTCGCGCACGGTTTACGCGACGGCCGGACGGTCGTCTCGATGGGATGGGGCCGGTAACGAGCCCGCCGTCGAGCGCCCGATCCTTCAGCGTTCTCTGCGAGCGACTAGAGCGGACGGCCGATGCGATCCTGCAGCTTCTCACGATAACCGCGGCTGAGGGTCAGCCTGGCGCCGCTGGTGAGAAAGACGACGTATTCGCCGTTGAACCAGGGCTGCAATTCGCGGACGCGCTCGATGTTCACGATGTGCGAACGATGAATCCGGAAGAACGTCCGTGGACTCAGCCGCGCCTCGAGCGAGTTCATGGTCTCGCGAAATACGTGCGTTTCGGCGCCCACGTGCAGCTTGACGTAATTGCCAGCGGCCTCGATCCATTCGATGTCCTCGGCGCGCAGGAAGAACACGCGGCCGCCGGACTTGATCACGAATCGTTCGAGCGGCTGCGGACCCGGCTTCAGATCGTTGACGATCGCGAGCAGCCGCCGCTCGAGATCGCCGTTCGAGCGCCGCTCGATCCGTTCGCGCGCGCGGGTGAGGGCGTCGCGAAACCGATCGCGATCGAACGGCTTGAGCAGGTAATCGAGCGCGTGCACCTCGAACGCGCGGAGCGCGTAACGATCGAAGGCGGTCACGAAAATGACGAACGGCATTCGACCGGGACCGATCGCCTCGATCACATCGAACCCCGATCCACCCGGCATTTGAACATCGAGGAACACCAGATCGGGCCGGAGCTTCTCGATGGCGGTGACGGTTGATGGGCCGTCGGAGCACTCGCCGATCACGTCAAGCCACGGCTCCTCGGCGAGCAGCATCCGCAACCGCGCGCGGCCGAGCGGCTCATCGTCGGCAATCACCACCCGTGTCTTGATCGGCTCGACGTCAGTCATGCCACTCGTGTCCGTGGTTCATCGCTGCCGGATGTGACTCGCCGGAACGGCAGCCGCATCTCGACGGTGAGGCCAGGGCTCGATTCGAGAAAGTTCAGCGCGTGATCGGATCCGTACAGGCATTCGAGGCGGTCGCGGGTGTTGGACAACCCGACACCGTCTCGCAGTCGCGCCCGCGTCGTACCGGTCAGGCCGACGCCATTGTCGCGGACCGTGAGAAACAGCTGGCCGTCGTCACGCCGCGAGCCAATCGAGATCACGCCCGGCTCGATCCGCGGCGCGACGCCGTGCTTGATGGCGTTCTCAACCAGCGGTTGAAGGATCAATCGCGGGACTTCGGCCTCGAGCGTGCCCGGATCGACGTCGTACGCAACGGTCAGCCGATCCTGAAAGCGTGTCTGCTCGATCTCGAGATACTTCTGCAGGAATTCCAGCTCCTCATGCAGTGACACGCAGGCGGTATCCGATCGCGAGAAGGTGATGCGCAGCAGGTCCGACAGGCGGCTCACCATGCGATCGGCCGAATCCGGCTGGGTATGCACCAGGGTCGAAATCGCGTGCAGCGTGTTGAAAAGAAAGTGCGGGTGAAGCTCTGCCTCGAGCGTCTTCAGTCGGGCTTCTGCCAGGCGCGTTTCGAGATGCGCCGCGCGAAGCGCGCGCGCACGAGATTCACGGTAGTAGTCGAGGGCGTAACTCATGCCGACAATCGCGGAATAGGTCATGAGCGCCCAATCGAGATTCATCAGGTAGACCCGCTGCACCGCGGACGTCCACGATACGCCGGCCGGGAACGGCCACACGATCGCGCGCATACCGATGGTTGCGCCGAGATGGACGACCGAAAACCCGACCGCCGCGATCGCATGGACGGCCAAGGCGCGTGGCCAGCCGGGCGCATCGAGTGGGAAACGATAAGCGAGCCTGAAGATCACATTGGTCAGCGCCGCGGGAACGTACCAGTAGGTGAGGTGAATTGCCAGCAGTCGCCAGACATCGACCGTGGTTTCTGAACTGAGGGAGTAGAGCCGGTAATACTGCAGGGTGGAAAAGACGCCGAGCACGGTGGCCGCGCCGAACACGAATCGAGTCGGCGGCGTCCAGGCTTTCTGCATGGCTCATTGACTATGGTTGCCGCAGAGGTCCACGTCAAGCTTGGAATGGGAACTGAGAATTCGTCACGGCCGCACCGACGTCCGTCCCTGAAAACGCGACATTCGTCCCATCCGCGATCAATCGATCGCGACGATCATCAGCGTGGCGTCGTCCTGGAACGCGCCGCCGGCATAGGTAGAGACGGCCGCCGACAGCCTGGCCTGCAGGGCAGGCGCGCTGCAGCTGCGATGTTCGATCGCGTGAGCGGTCAGCGCATCCTCCCCGAATTCGATGTGGCCCGGATCGTCAGCGCTGGTGTTTGCCGGCCTGACTTCCGTGATGCCATCCGTGAACAGAATCAACCGATCGCCGCTGGCAATGGCGATCTGGCGTTCGTCGTAGGCGGCGTTGGCAAACGGGCCGAGAACCGGCCCACCGGTCGTGAGCCGGTCGACCGAGCCGTCCGCATGCACGAGGATCGGCGGAAAATGTCCTGCGTTGGCGTATGTCAGAAGCCCGAGACTCGTATCGATGGTGCAGTACACAAAGCTGATGAAACGGCCCTCGGCAATGTTGCCGCACAAGATCCGATTGACCTGCTGACAGAGTTCGGCCGGAGACGTCGCCTCGGTGGCAAAGGCGCGCACCGCCGCCTGCAGGTTCGACATCAGCAAGGCTGCGGGAATCCCCTTGCCAACGACGTCGGCAATCGACAGCGCAAGCCGATAAGGAGAGAACGCGATCGCGTCGAAGCAATCGCCACCGACACCCGCCGCCGGTTGCCACGACGCGGCGAGCTCGCACCCGTCGATCTGAGGCAGCACCGCCGGCAGCAGCTTGCGCTGAATGCGTCGAGCTTCATCGAGCGCGCGCGCCTCGAGCGCTTCGGTGTGGCGGCGCACGCGGCCCTTCTCAATTTCCGCGCGGAGCGTTTGCAGCAGCTGGCGGTTGTCCCACGGTTTCTGGACGAAGTCACAGACGCCCTGACGCATCGTCTCGACCGCGAGATCCACCGATCCCCAACCGGTCATGACGACGATCGGCAGAAGCTTGTCGTGCTGTTGTACGCGTCCGAGCAGGTCGATGCCTTCGCGGCCCGACGTCGTGTCGCCCGTGTAATTCAGATCCATCAGCAGCAGGTCGTAGCTCCCGCGGGCGACCGCATCGACGACCGCCTCCGGCGAGGTGACGGTATCCATCGAGATACCCTCGCCCTTCAACAGCAGACGGAGTGCGTCGAGCAGATCGCGCTGATCGTCGGCGATGAGGATCCGCGGTTGATCAGCGCACACGGTTGACATGATGCGGGCCGATGTCCAAGCTGCGTGCCACGATGGGATCGCGCCAGGATTCGCAAAAATTCGAGGAAAATCAGGCGAGTGGACGCTCTCCGTCAGGATTGACGCGCGGCTGCT
>JBPYFA010000500.1:0-4799 GCA_051986585.1 Vicinamibacterales bacterium
GTTACCGCCCCGCGATCGACCGCAACCGAGGTCGACACGAGCACGACCAGGATCGATGACTACGTGGCAGCTGCGCGCAGCTGCGCCGCGTTCGTCGTCTATGAACAGGACATGAGCACTGTCGCCCAGGTCTTCTACGCGCCCGCTGTTTACCAGCCGTACTTTCAGGCGGTCGCGGACTGGGTGCACGCCCCCGGCAGCGGATACACGCTCGATCGGACCTGGCGTCTCGACGACATGCCCCCGGTGGCGCCCCATACGCTTGGTGTCTATCGAGGTGTCACGCTGACGGTCGAGCTATATCTGAAGTCGGCGGCCTAACCACGGACGAAGGTAAGGTTTGCCTCCTGACCGTGAGACTGGATCTCTTCGCCCTTGAGGACGAAGCCCTTAGACTCCATGAAATCCACGATCGCAGATCGACCGGGAGCCCCTTCGTACTGCCGATAGTCAACCGTCGTCACCTCGAGCTGGATCTTGCGAATGTCCTTGAGCCGGTCACCGGCCGACCGGACGACTTCGAGATCGAGGCCCTGGGCGTCCACCTTCAGAAAATCGACGCTCTTCAGGCCGACCGAAGCGATGAATGTGTCAAGACGCATCGTCGGAACCGTCACTGCGCCAACGACTTCGAAATGAAGCCCCCCGGTTTCCCATCTCTTGATCCCTTCGGCATCGGGCGGCAGCAGTGAGCTGGACTGTTCGTATGCGTTCAGCTGCAAGGTGGCGCTGCCGTCGCGCTCGGCGATCGCGAACGGAAGAACGACGTAGTTTCTCAGCCGGCCCATCGCCCGACTGGCAGCGTGCAGGTTGGGTTCGAACGCATACACCAGGAGCGACGGATCCGTCGCGGCGTACGGGATTGTGCTCTCACCTTCATGGGCGCCAACGTCGATCCAGACGCGTCGGTAGCTGCGGGGTCGTGCGCGGCGCCCATACGTTTCGCGCAGAGCACGACGGTAGACCTTGCGAACAAACGTAGAAAATCGCATGCCGGCTTCGGACCGCGTTGAATCAGTGACGCTCACGATTTTCTCCGCGCCAAAAGCGTTCAACGGCCATGTCGGCATTATCCAAGACAACGCGATACGGAGCTGGGCTCGCCTTGTCCCGGCGCCGCAAATAATTCTGTTCGGTCAAGAGCCCGCGGACGCTGCCGTCAGCCGCGAGGTCAACGCGCAAGTCATCACCGACGTCGCCGCCAATTCCTACGGCACGCCGCTCGTCTCCGACATGTTCAAGCAGGCCGACCGTCTTGCCCACCATCCCCTTCTCGCCTTTGCCAGCGCCGACGTCATCCTGGCCCAGGACGTCGTCGTAGCGGCGAAGGTCGCGTCTTCATGGGCCGACAGCTTTCTGCTCGTGTCGCAGCGCCGCGACGTCGACGTCAGGGCGCGAATCGATTTCGAGAGCCGCGGCGGTCTTGCGGCTCTGGCAGCAACCGGCCGATTGCACTCGCCGGGAGCGATCGACCTTTTCGTGTATCCACGAGGACAGTACGCGGACATGCCACCATTCGCGATCGGTCGCACGGCTTATGACAACTGGCTGCTCTGGCACACGGTCTCGTCGGGGATCCCGCTGATCGACGGCACAGGATCAGTCACCTTGCTGCACCAGGATCACGCCTATTCGCACGTGCCCACGGTTGACGTCTGGAACGGCGCCGAGGCTCAAGAGAACAGGCGATGGATCAAGCACTGGTCCAACTACTACACGATCGTCCACGCCACCTGGAAGCTCAACGCGGATGGGCAAATCGCGAAGGCGACTGGGATGAAATACCGGCTGGCCAGGCCACGCCAGGTACTCAGCCACGCATTGCGCGCGACCAGAGGAATGCGCTCCCGCTTCAAGACCTGGCGCACATCGATGCGGTATCGAGGATGACGTGCTGTCGGTAGTCGCCGCGTCCCGCAACGACGGGCACGGCATGCACCTCGTGCCGCGAATGCAGGTCTTCGTGGACAGCCTGGCGGACCAGGCCGAGCGGCTCAGTCGTCCGGTCGAGCTGATCCTGGTGGATTGGAACCCGCCGCCCGGCCGGCCGGGGCTGGCCGAGGTGCTCACTGCGCCCGACGCCCGCGGGTTCGAGTCGCGCGTGATCAGTGTGCCGGCCGAAGTCCACAATCGCCTTTCCGGCTCGGAGAATCTCGGCTTCTTTCAGATGATCGCGAAAAACGTGGCCATGCGCCGTGCCGCCGGCGAGGCGATCCTCGCCACGAATATCGACATCCTTCTCTCCGACGAGCTCTTCCTCGAAAGCACGACACCGGTGCCCGACCGCTGTGTTTATCGGGCCGACCGAATCGACATCCCCTTCGATCCGGCTGTGACCACCGACCCCGACGCGTTGCGCGCTTCCCCGCCGAACCGCATCAATCGCAAAACGGGGATCTATTACCCGGGCGAGGGCGCTGGCCAGCGGTATGTACGGGGACCCCGCGACCTGGCCAGGCTGGCGCTCGAGGATCCAGTGTCCTTCGCGCGACGCGCGATGCGACGCGGCGGCGAGGGTCGGTCACGGCTCACTCGCTACCGCGAGACATTCCACTCTGTTTTCAACCTGCCGCAGCTCCACCTCAATGCTTGTGGCGACTTCACATTGATGAGCAGGGACTCCTGGGCCGAGCTCCGAGGCTATCCCGAGTGGGAGATGTTTTCGTGGAGGCTCGACGGCATCCTCCTTTATCAGGCCGCCGCGGCCGGCTACTCCTTCAAAGAGCTGACCAGCCCGGCCTTCCACCTGGATCACTCGGCCGGGTTCTCGCTCGAATCGCAGACCGAGCTCTTTGCGGGCATCACGAAGCGCGGCATCGTTTCTCTCGGCGACACCGAAGCGCTCGAAGTCGAACGATCCATCTGGGAAGGGCGCAACGAAGGCCGCTGGCTGCTCAACCTGGGCGGTTGGGGGATGGCCGGCCACCAGTTCACGGAGGTCAGCCTGCCCGTGACGCACTCGGTGCGGAACGCGGATTGAGGTTGTCGCTCTAGTTGCAGGAGCCCATCCGGCCCCCTGACGGTCCCCTGTGGCGGGTTGCACGGCACCTCGGCGTTTACAGCATCGGCTCAGGAATCTCGCTGGTTTCGTCCTTTGCCCTGCTGCCGGTTTACGCCACTCAGTTCTCGCCGCGGCAGTTCGGGGTCGCCGCCACCGGCCAGGTCATAAGCCTCGCGGCCATAACGGTCGCCAGGCTCGGACTGAGCAGCGGGATGTTCCGTTACCTCGCCGAGTATCACGCGGGCGCCAGGATCACGCAAGCGACCCAGACGGTGACGACAGCGATGTCCGCAGCCTCCGTCAGCTCGCTGGTCGTGACGCTCGTGATGTTGGGCGGCTGGAGGTATATCGGCGCCGGCGAGCCGGTGGACATCCAGCTCAGCGGCACGCTGATCGCGCTCAACGTGGTCCTTTCCGCGCCACGGGAGATGGCCGAGTTTGCCGTGCGTGCCAAGCAGGATTCCAGGACGTATGTCGTTTTCACGTCGACGACGACCATCCTCACCACCCTCCTCACCGCAGTCCTGGCGGTGGTGTTCCACGGGGGCGCCGTGGCGGTGTTCGCGAGCGCCGCAATCGCGAACGGATTGATGAGCGTGGTCGGTCTGGTCCTGATCCGGCAGCACTTGCGGCCGAACGCATTCTCAGTCCACGAGCTACGCCAGGCGCTCAGGTTCGGGATCCCGGGGGTTCCGGCCTTGCTCGCGGACTGGGTGACCCAGTTTTCGGACCGCCTCTTCATCACTCGCTTCGCCGGCCTGGCACAGGCCGGCGTCTACAGCCTTGGCTACCGGATCGGCTTGATCGAGCAGCAAGTGCTCGGAACGGCCACCGCCGCAGCGTGGGATCCCTTTGTGCTGAGCGAATACAAAGCGACGGACGGGTTGCGGACGATCGGCAGGGTCGCAACTTACTTCTCCATCATCGGGATGGGGTTGGTCTTGTTCATCTCCTCCTCGACGCCCGTTCTGCTGACGGTGATCCACGCCCGACATGAGTATTTCGCTGCAACCGCGGTCGTGTTCCTGATCGCTTTCGCGAATCTATTCGCATCGATTCAGCACATGTTCTCGGCTCCGACGGCCATCCGGATCAGGCCGGAGCTCGGCACGATGTTTCGTGGCATCGGCGCAGGAGTGAACATCGCGCTCAACTTCGCCCTCATCCCGACATTTGGCATGCTTGGGGCAGCCTGGTCGACCGTCGCCACGTTTGTGTTGATTACCGTCATCACCGGGGTTGTGTCACGGAGACTGATGCAAATCGCCTTTGAGTACCGGAAGTTGTTGATCGTGATCACGGGTGGCCTGTTGGTGCAGGTCTTGATTCAGCTTGCGCAGGGTTCCGGCGTCGGAGCGCTTACGTGGCTAAGTCCGCTGTGGTCGCTTGCGGCATTCGCGGTCTGGGTTGTGATCACTGGAGCCTTCTCCAGCGGCGAAGTTCGGTCAGTCATGCAGCGGCTTCGTCGCGTCACCGCTTTCTAGTCTCGCCAGGCTTCATGAACCAGCCACTCGAGTCCCCGGTCCTCAGCGTGGTCACGTCGTCGCGCAACGACGAGCATGGCGGCAACCCGCTCGCGCGCACGCAATTGTTCATCGACGGGCTCGCCGATCAGGCAGAGCGGATCGGGCTTCCGGTCGAGCTCGTCATGGTCGAGTGGAACCCGCCGGCGGAGAGGCCTCGTCTGGCGAGCGCCTTGCGCTGGCCGTCCTCCCCGAGGTTCCAGGCGCGCATCATCACCGTGCCTCGCGAAATCCATGCGAGATATCCACACTCGGATGGGCTGCCGCTCTTTCAG
>JBPYFA010000501.1:0-14540 GCA_051986585.1 Vicinamibacterales bacterium
CTTCGCCCTCGCCGCCTGCACGGACAACCATCGGGATCTCGTCGCGCCGAAGGCGCCCGACAAGATGATCATACCGACGCTCGGTGGCTCGATTCCACTCCTCAATCCGCCGAGTCCCACCGATTTCGTCCAGATGTCCGCGGGTGGCAACCACACCTGCGCGCGCCAGTACAACGGCAACGTCTACTGTTGGGGCGCCGAGGGCGAGGCGGGATACAGCAAGATCATCATGACCCCGACGCTCGCGTTCCAGGGGGCGAGTCAGGTCGCGGTGGGCGCCGCGCATGCCTGTGCGCTGAACGGCGCCGGCGCCGTGTACTGCTGGGGTGGTGGACAGTGGGGGCAGCTGGGCTATCAAGCTGGTGCACAGATTGGCTGGGGATCGGGCTGGGTCCTTCCACCTCAGGATCCGAGTGGCGCAACGATACCAGGGGTCGCCTACAGCTCCATTTACGCCTCCGGCGAGTCGACGTGCGGCATCACTCCATCCGCGACGTTCTGCTGGGGCTTGGAAGGAAGCCCGATGTCACCGAACCTGAACGGCGTACCGACTGAAATCATGACGCCGAATAACTACTCGCCAGTATTCAGCCAGCTCGCCATCGGGAATCAGCACGTGTGCGGCTTGAACTATGGAGCAGTCGAATGCTACGGCGCCGACCAATATGGTCAGGCCGGGGAGGACCCGAGCAGTGCCATTTTCTTCCCGGGGACAAAGATGGTCATCGTCGCTCTGGGGACCGGGATCAACGGCGGTGCCACCAGAGTCGCCGCTCAGGGAGACTTCACCTGCGCCGACATGAACACCGGAACCGTGCAGTGCTTCGGCGACAACTTCGAAGGCGAGCTCGGTAACGCGCCGAGCACGTTCACGTGGGTTCCGCAGGCAGTCGGCGGCGGCAAGTCGCTCAAGGGCGTTGCCACGGGCGTGTACCATGCGTGCGCCCTCGACGTGAATAGCGAAGCATGGTGCTGGGGATACAACTACTGGGGCATGGTCGGGAACGGGGTTTCCTCGTACAACACGCCGACCGTGCAGAAGGTGAATCCTGTCTCGACTGGCTTCAACACGTTCGGCGCAACGATCAAGTTCCGCGCGTTGGCGGCTGGAAGAGAGCACACATGCGGTATCGGGACGGACAACCACATCTATTGCTGGGGCCACAACAACAACCGGCAGCTGGGAACGTGGCTGGTCGATGCGAACGGCAACCAATTGACCTATGGCTGGTCGCCAAACCCGGTCTTCGTGATGTAGTCGCTGGCCGAAGCGACGCAGCGACGGTCATCAACAAGAGCGGCGCCGCGATGAAGCGGCGCCGCCATTGTTATTGAAGATGCCGTTGAGCGGCTTGGGGCGTGCTTAACCGCCGCTCGCCGTGCGTGTCACGGAGCCGTAGTCGCCTAACGCGACAGCGGCGCGCTTGAAGTACGAATCGTTGGCCATGTGACAGGCGAGTGCCGCGTTGTGGCCGAACACGACGTCCTCCACCACCGGGCGATGATTGCGCACGGCGTCGAAGAAGTTCCAGAGATGCGGACGGGTGTCGTCATAATCGGGGCCGCTGTACGAAATCGTCTCCGGCATCGGCACCTGGTTGATCTTGGGATCGTTCTGCTCGTGCCACTTCTTGAAATACGCGTCTCGTAAGGCGCGCGGGAAGCTGTAGGCGTAGTAGCTCGGCGCGTCATCCTTGCCGCTCTGCGGCGTGAAGGTGATGGTCGAGCCAGTGACCTCGAGCAGGCCTCTCGTTCCCTGGATGCGATACGTCTCGGGCATCGACGTCCCGAGGTTGAGTCGCATCGCTACGGGCAGGTCGCCGTAGTAGTACAGCACCGAGTGCACGTCGGGCATATCGCGGCCGTCCTTCCAGACACGAATGCTACCCACGGCCATGGCCTGCGAGGGGGGCTGGTTCATGCCCGTCATGAACATCATGCCGCTCACCAGGTGGACGAGCAGATCGCCGGCGACACCGGTACCATAGTTCCTCCAGCAGCGCCAACGCGCGAAGATGAGCGGATTGAAGGGAATCTTCGGCGTTACGGTGCCCTGCCAGGTATCCCAATCCAGATTCGCGGGCGAGAGATCGGGCGGCGGCGGATACTCCCACGCGCCGGTGGGATCGTTGCGCCCGAGCCACCCTTCGATGAGCGTCAACTCACCGAGCTTGCCGGAGGCGATGATCTCTTTGGCTTTGGCGCAGATCTGCGAGCTCACGCGCTGCGAGCCGATCTGCACGATGCGCCCGCTCTTCTTGGCCGCATCCACCATCGCGACGCCGTCGGCGGGACTGTGGGACATCGGCTTCTCGCAATAGATGTCCTTGCCCGCGCTCACGGCGTCGACGACGACGTACCGGTGCCAATGGTCGGGCACGGCGGCGACGATACAATCGATATCCTTGTTGTCGAGCAGCTCGCGGTAGCGACGCGTGACGGGTAGGTCGGGCCTAACGATCTCGCGAGCGAGGGTATGACGTCCATCGTAGAGATCGGCGGCCGCGGCGCACTCGACGCCATCGAGGCCGATGGACGTCGCGAGCAGGCCATTGCCCTGCATGCCGACCCCGATCATCCCGAAACGTACCTTCCCGTTAGGCGATCGCAGCCGGCTCAACGCCGAATATGGGAACACAGGCTTTACCAGCGACGCCCCGGCGACGGCGGCGGTGACGCCCAGAAACTCTCGGCGGGAGACTTTATCGGTACTCATTTCGGCTCCACGGTTAGGGGCTCTCATCCGAGAGGGATTCTCCTACCGTGCTGCCTCCCCGTCAATAGCTGACCGCGGAGGCCGCGGAGTGCACGGAGGGCGCAGAGGATGTCATCCTGAGGAGCGCAGCGACGAAGGATCTGCTGTTATGACTAGGAAGGCGTCTTCGTGAGCGTGAGATTGCGCGTCGACCCGTTGTAGACAATCAGGTCGACCTTCATGTGCACGCCGCTTACGACGCCGGTGAAGTCGAGGCGGCCGAGCTTGAAGTGCACGCGGTCGCCGGAGATGGAGCCTCCCTCCATGTCACCCATGAAGCTCCCATCCGAGTAGACCTTTCCGGCGAAGGTCGAATCGGTGACGGCAAAGACTAGCGCGAGCCGTGGTTGGCTGTTGTCCAGGGTCAGAACGCCCGTCCATTCGCCATTCAGCGCTGCCGGGGCGACGGGTTGTTGAGCCGATACCGTCCGTGACGCTGCCGTGGAGGCCACCACGACAACGAGCGCCATTTGGATGATCCATTTCATGATTGCCTGTGTTGAAAAAACGCTCAACCGCCACGCGCCGACAACCGGATGTGGAGGCGGTCGTGGGCGCGGAACAGTCGGCCCGACCAGCCGGTGAGCATCGCCGTCTGCGCCGGCGCGAGAATCGCCTCCAGATTCTTCTGGACATCGAGCCGGGTCAGCTCCCACACATCGTCCACGGTTTGATCCGTCCGGCGGCTGACGGCGTCGATATCGTACGTATCCGGCAGCCCGGCGAGATAGCTCGCCAGCGTCGACCACATGGCGTCGACGCGAGCGCGATACCCGCTCTGTACCGCCTGCAACTGACTCACCTCCTCGGACGAGAGGAGCAGGGAGTCGCCCTGTTGCAGCAGCTCGGCGTACGGATCGGGCACAGTCCGCTGGTACCGCCGGAACAAATCGGCCGCCGTGAGCTTCTGGCCGACCCGTCCAGCGCGGCCGGGGCGCAGCCATCGGTCGAGCTGCTGGTCGGAGATCGAGCGCGCGAGATCGAGCTGCACGTCGAGGGTCAGTCGAAATGGCGCGCGCAGTGTGCCGATCGATGGCGCGCTCGCGCCGAAGCGCGGATTCACTGCATACAGGAAGCGGTTCGCCGTCGGATCGTAGCCGCGCACCGTGTAGAGCGTCGGATCGGGCGTGGCGGGTGCGCCCCAGCCGCGCAGATTGTTCGAGCCATGGATCAGCTGATCGAGTCCGCCGAGTGGATTCGAGAGATTGAGGATGACGTCCATGCGCGGCGCATGGAGCAGCTGACCGCTCACCCGCACGCCGATGTTGAACGATTCCGTCCACGGTCCCTGACAGCTGTTGCGCGCCGCCGGGCGCCCGAGCTGTGCTTCGAGACAGTCGCGGACATTGCGTGGTGCGTTGGCGAGCAGCGATCGCATGCCGTTTGCCAGCGAGGTATCCGTCGTCGCCCCGGGCGCGAAGACGAACGCACGGTCGTTA
Source organism: Vicinamibacterales bacterium (assembly GCA_051986585.1). Classification (GTDB taxonomy): domain Bacteria; phylum Acidobacteriota; class Vicinamibacteria; order Vicinamibacterales; family 2-12-FULL-66-21; genus JALZOC01. The sequence goes on from JBPYFA010000501.1 coordinate 4,195, forward strand.
GGCAACCCGTCGCCGTTCACATCCCCGGCAATCAGCGGCGTGAACGGCAGGCCCGATTGGGCCCGCCCGGAGAAAAACGCGAGCAGTCGTCCGTCGCCGAGTGGACGGAACACGCCCTGGATGACGAACAGGTGCCGGGCGTCGAGGTCACCACGCTCCCACTCACGAATCCTCGGATCGCCGAACGCAGCGCCGTCGAAGCCGCGTTGTTGGGCGCGAATGTCCGACAGCGTATAACCAAGAATGATGTCGCCGAAGTACGGCTGCAGGGCGGCTGGAATCCGCGGGCGAAGCGAGAAGATGGCCTGCTCACTGACCGACTGAAGATCGGAGACCACGTCCACGACGCGACCGAAACCGGGCGCCACGCGGGCAAGGGTGGGCGAGAGCTGACCGCTGGCGGACACGATGGACGACGGCGGCACGAACACCGCTCGGCCTTCGCTCGGCAGAGTGAACGTCGGCACCCCGGCAAAGTTGCGATCGTACGTGCCCGGCTGATCGAGGTTCAACGAGCCGACGAGGTCTACCGAGTACACGTTTCGCAGAAGGCTCGATTGGTAGCCGAGATTCCCGCGCCAGCTGCGCGTCGGCTGGAAGGAGGGATCGACGTATTGCACTGACGGCGATGCGTCCACCAAGGCGCTGCTCGAGCCGGCGCACTGCGTCGGAATCGCCGCCGGATCGGTGGCGAACGCGGCCCAATCCGGCGATGGCACAGCGCTTCCGATGCATGTGATGCGTGAGACGCCGGCTGGCAGCCCCGTTGTCGATGAGGGAACGCTCAACAAGGACGCGTCGGTAATGTTTCGAAACTCGCCGATGCCGGCCCGGGCCACGCGACCTTTGCCATCCTGCCAGTTGATACCGAGACGCGGACTCACCGCGATGGTGCTGGGCGCATGATCGTTCCGTATGTCCAGCGCGGACACCAATGCCGGATTCAACTCCGGCCGGGTCGTGAACGCATTTCCCTCGGCGCGCACACCATAAATGACTTGCCACTGCGGACTCACACGCCACAGGTCCCCCGCGGCGACGAAGGCATTCCACTCGCCGCCGTTGATGGATGGGGAGGACAGCGTCCGAGTGAACGATGCCGCTTGATTCGCGGCGAGATCGCCGAGCGAGTTGAAGGTAAAGGTGCCGAGCCGATTGGACGCGAGGTCCTGCGAGAACGCGTCGTACCGCACGTCGGCGGCGATCTTGAGGCGATGCGTCACCGCGCCTGGTGGGTAGAATTGCAGACTCGAAAGCGTCTCCCAGCGGAAGTTTCGCTGGACGCTGGACAATCCCGAGTTACCGCCGAACTGCAGCGTCGAGACCGCCGGATCGGCGTCGGGGAAGGTCGAGGAGACGAGCACGCGGCCATCCGGTAGCGCAAGATACGGATCGCTCGTGGAGCGGATCGCCGTAATCCCGGAGCGCAGGTCCGTGAGAAACCCTCGCCGTGAAATATTGCTGAACATTGCAGTCAGGGCGCCAACGTCCTGCCCCGATGTACCGCCGTGGCCCGGTGTTGCCGTCGGCGCGAATCCCACGGCCTCGCCGCGGTGCCATTTGCCGTAGGCCTGGATCCCGTATGTTGTTGGATTCGCGGACATCGTCGTCCAATCGAATGGTGCGTGGTCCACCCGGCCGATGAACGAAAAGCTCTCGTCGATCGCTCCCGGCGGCAGCGTGCCTGACGACACGGGAACGCCCGCGACACCGAGCAGCGAGAGCAGGCGCGCCGCCGAGTCGGCGGCGACACCGGCGTGCTGGAGGAGATTCTGCCCGGCGTCGACGACGGTGGCGGAGAGACTCGACGCGCGTCGGCCGCCCTGCACGCCATAGTTGTACGCCCAGCGGTCGTCGACGAGCTGGCCATTGCCGCCAAGACTCGCGTTGAAATTCGTGAACTGCTGCCCGAGTCGCGCCGAGACGGGATCGTTGTACTGCAGCGAGGGCGCGTCGAACAGGAGGTGGCCGCTGCGGGACGTGAACTGATCACCGATCGCGAGATCGGCGGCCGTGATCGCGCCACTATACCAGCCGATAGACGGATCGTACGACGACGCCTGGACACGCAGTCTCGTCAGCGCATCGCGAGGAACGTCGGTGCCGGCAAACGCAAGACCGCCCATTGTGATTGTGTTCTGCGTGGACGGCAGTCCCGCGACGGAGATGCCCGCCGGAGTCACGGCGATACCAGGCATGAGACTGGCGATCGCCGTGAAATCGCCAGCCTGGTCGGGCGCGAGTCGGCGCGCCGCATTCTGCGCGAAGGCGCTTCCACCCACGGCCGCGGCGTCGAAGGATGCGGGATCTCGATCGGGTACGGGCCGGGTCGCTCGCGAGACGACGGCCGCGAGCCGCTGCACCGAGGGCGTGAGTTTGACGTCGGCGAAGGTGCTGTCGGACGCGCCGCGAGTGAGGCGAGCGCTGTATGCCTTGAAGCCGCTCGCTGTAATGTTCAACGCATAGTCGCCGCTGCCGATGGGCCAATCAACCGTGAACGCACCGAGGCTGTCCGTGACCGTGGTGCGTGCAACGGCGTCGCTGAGACGCGTGATGACGACGTTGGCGGCGCGCACCACCGCCCCGCTGTCGGTGCGCACGCGGCCGTGCACGATTTCGTGACGCGGTGAGGCGGGCTGCTGCGCCCTCGCCACGTTAGGCAGAAGTGGCGCGAAGAGCGCGGCGGCGACTGTGAACATTCGCATGGTGTCTCGAGGCAGCGTTCATGTCCGAGACACACAACCGCGTGCCAGTGTTAGCGTCGCGCGCTATTGGCCGTTCGGATCCGCGCTCTCTGGCGGACACTGATTGCTGCGCACCAGTCGGAATCGTTTCGCGATCATGACCGAGTCGGCCCTGCCGTCACGCAACTCGCGGAGATAACGATCCTGTTGGTCCTTGGAGAGCACACACAGCATCTGAGCGAACATGTCGTTCTCGAGGTCGGAAACGATCGGTCGGATTCGGGCGATCGCCTCCGCTGCTTGTGGACGCCATCGTCGCGCGATCGCATGCAGTCGGCGCTCTTCTTCCGGCGTCAGATCGAGCTGCTCGAGCGGCGTGGGTATCTGTTCTGCTTCCACGCCGCCGGCTGGCCGCACACGGAACTGGTGTCGCTCCGAACCCACGGACACTTCGGCGCGCTTGAGCCAGAAGGCGCGGTCGGCGGCGACGCCAACGGCCCCGCCGCAGACGAAGGCGACCAGGAGGAGTGCGAGTGCGCGAAGACGATCGGAAGACGTAGTCATCGGATGTAGATCATGGGGCGCCGGCCGCTGCCAATGCAATGTCGAGCTCCGTGAGTGATGGGGCTGCGGTAGAGCGCAGAATATCAGTGAGGCGGCGGGGAAGCCCCATGGCGTCGGCGGCCGAAACCGTCGCGGCCGATGGGGGCGCGGTCGAGCGCACGAGAGCGGAGAGCGCGATGGCGACGAGGATGCCCGCGGCGAGCACCGTTGGCCGTGCCCAGGCCATCAGCGCGATCACGGTGCCGCTCGCTTCTGTGTGAGCCGACGCCCTCGAGCGATCGCGCGCATCCATCGCGTGAGTGGTAACGCGCGCCGCGCGTGCGGCAAAGGCCGCACGATCGCGAACCGGGTCGAGAGCCAAAAGATCGATCGGGTCGTCCGAGTCGTTATGCATCGAGAGGGGTTGCTCCATCGGCGTGCGCCAGCAAAGCACGCAGGCGCTTGCGCGCCTTGAAAAGATGTTGACGGCACATCCCACTGGAGGTGCCGACGATAAGTGCAATTTCGTCGTGGGTCCGGCCGTCGACATCGTGCAAGAGGACGACCTCACGTTGCACGATCGGCAGCTCGGCGAGAGCTGCTTGCAACCGGTCGCGCAGATCGGCCAGCTGCGCGTCGCGCTCCGGACTCTCCTCACTGGCGACACTCTCGGGGTGGATCAGCGTCGTGTGCGGCGCGAGACCACGCGTGCGGAGATTGTGGGCGAGGTTACGCACGATCGTACACAACCACGCCGCGAACTTCTCCGGGTGCCGGCAATGCTCCAGTCGCTCCGCTGCGCGAACGAACGCGTCGTGCACGACATCTTCGGCATCGGCGCGATTGCCGCTGCGCGCGAGCGCGACGGCAAACGCGGCGCGGTAATGGCGCCGCACGAGTTGCTCGAACGCCATGCGATCCCCGCCCCTCGCGTCAACGATGAGTCGGGCGTCGGTTGGCTCGAGGAGCACGGCATCAGTCGCCCGGGTGTCGCGGTCGAGGGCCATGTCTGACGACATGACCCACGGCGTGGCGAGGGTGTTAGTGGTCACGGTTGGCGCTCACGTGATCCTGACACCGAATAAAGCGACCGCGTTATCTCCGCGCCCTCCGCGCACTCTGCGTCCTCCGCGGTGAAAAATGATAGATCGTACGATGGCCACGGCCAGATCCGTCACGGCGTCGCCAGCTCGATACGCGGGATACTCCGGGCCACCAACAGCGCATTGAGCGCGGCCAGGTCGTGCGCTACCCAGCGGTCGAAGTCGCGTGAGACGTCGCCGAGCTCGCGCTCGATCGCCGCGGCACGCTCGACCTGCGTCGACGTTGGACGACCTTCGTAGCCGACCACGCTGCCGTACAGGCCGAGCAGATTCTCACGCAGACGCTCCTCGCCGGTGATCATGCCGCCCTCCTTCGTCGCGACGATCTTCTTGCGCATGACATCCACCGTATCCGAGGCGCCATGCAGGCGCCCCGTGAGGGAGTCGGACGCGGCAAGACTCGCAGCTCGGCTGTCGAGAGAGCCGCGGACACCGTTCATCTTCTCGACGACGCTCGTCATGTTGTCGAGCAGACGATAGAGCTTCACGGAGAGGTCGAACTGCGCCTGACGGTCGGCAAGCGTGTGCTTCATGCGGGCGTCGCGCCTGACGACGAGCGGCGTCGTGTACGTGGAATCGCCCTCGATGAGGCGTACGGTATACGTGCCGGGCATGTACCGAGGACCGACGCCGAATCCGGCTGAGGCGGCGGGAGGAACCCGTGACGGTGGCATGCGCATCGACCAGGTCGCGCGACTCAGCCCGCGGCGTTTCGTGGTTGGCAGCGTTGCGAGCAGCGTACCGGTCGAATCGCGCACCTCGAGCTTCATGTCGCCAAAGATGTGGCGCTTCTGCAGGTAGTACGTGATCACGGCGTCGCCGGTGGGGTTGTTGCCGACGAACTCCGCGTCGCCATTCGCCCAGCCACCGTAAGCGCCGATCTGCTGCACCACTGGCGCGGTCTGGAAGAAGCCCGCGTGTCGCGCGACACTCTGCGGCGTGAGCGCACGGAGGGGCGTGATGTCGTCCACGATCCAGATGCCACGGCCGTGCGTCGCGATCACGAGATCGTTGTCGCGCGGATGAATCGCGAGGTCACGCACCGCCACGGCCGGCAGATCGCCGCCCTTGTACCGCGACCACGAGCGGCCGCCGTCAACCGAGACGTACAGGCCGAACTCGGTGCCGAGGAAGAGTAGTTGAGGATTGACTAAATCTTCCTTGATGACATGCGCGTATCCCCGAACAGGCGATTCGCCCGAGATCAACGGCGTCCACGTCTTGCCGTAATCCGTCGACTTGTACGCGTACGGCCGCATGTCGCCGAAGGTATGGAGATCGAAGGTTGCGTAGATCGTGCCCGCATCGAAATGGCCAGGCTCCACGGTCGTGACCCACGCGTTCTTCGGCAATCCGCGAATGTTGCCGACGACGTTCGTCCAGCTCTTCCCACCGTCACGCGTCACCTGAAGGTTGCCGTCGTCGGTGCCCACCCACACCACCTGTGGGTTCTTCGGCGATTCACCAATCGCAAAGATGGTCGTGTGCATCTCGGCGGCAGAGTTGTCTACGGTGACGCCACCAGACTCCTCCTGTTTCTGCTTCGATGGATCGTTTGTCGTGAGGTCCGGCGAGATGCGTTCCCAGCTCTGCCCGAAATCGCGCGACCGATGCAGAAACTGCGAGCCGATGTAGATCGTTCCGTTGCGCGTCGGGCTGACATGTATCGGCGTGTTCCAGTTGAAGCGAAGCTTTCCTTCCTTGTAGTGCGGCAGGGGTTGAATGTCACGCGTCTCGTGCGTCTTGCGATTGACGCGGCCGATGTAGCCTCCCTGAGATTCCGCATAGAGGTAATCCGGATCAGTCGGATCGACGAACATCCAGAAGCCGTCGCCGCCGTACATGTTCTCCCACTGGCTCTTCGCGATGCCGCCTGGGTACTGCGACTCACCGACCCACGAGCTGTTATCCTGGAGGCCGCCGTAGACCTTGTACGGCCGATCCATGTCGAGACTCACGTGATAGAACTGCGAGATCGGAAGTGTCTCGGCCTTCCACCATTTGTCGCCGCCATCGTACGAGTACCAGAGGCCTCCGTCGTCACCGGTCATCATGTGATCGCCGTTGTCCGGATCGATCCATATATCGTGATGGTCGCCGTGCGTTCCGCCATTGATGTTGTTGAAGGTTGCGCCGCCGTCGATGCTCATGATGAGCGATTCGCCCGCCTTCACGACATGATTCTCGTTCTTCGGATCGACGATGAGATTGGCGAAGTAGAACGGCCGGACGATCATCCCCTGACTGCGATCGCGCATCGTCCACGTCGCGCCGCCGTCCTCGGATCGATATAGCGCGTTGAGCGGCGGAACGGCCTCGATGAAAGCATACACGACATTCGGCTTGGAGGGCGCGACCGCGACGGCGACGCGCCCCCACGGACCGTTAGGCAGTCCTGGGGCGCTCTTCGCGTCGAGCTGCTTCCAGGTCGCGCCACCGTCCGTCGTCTTGAACAGACCGCTCGCGCTCGGCGCGTCGGGACCGTCGCCGCCGGAGCGGAACGTCCAGCCCTTGCGCCGAAAATCCCACATGCCGGCATAGAGCGTTTTCGGTGAGGAGGGATCCATCGACATCAGCGAGCAGCCCGTGGACGCGTTGCCGCCCGCGAGCACCTTCGACCAGCTCTTTCCGCCATCGCTCGTCTTGTACACGCCGCGATCGTTGCTGTCGCTCCACAGCTTGCCCGGCGCACACACGTAAACCGTGTTCGCGTCCGACGGGTCCACGAGGATTTTCGCGATGCGCTCAGACTCCTTCAGCCCCATGTTCGTCCAGTTCTCGCCGCCGTCGGTGGACTTGTACACGCCGTCGCCGATCGAGGTGCTATTCCGCATCCATGGCTCACCCGTGCCGGCCCACACGACCTTCGAATTCGTCGGATCCACCGTCACGGCGCCGACCGATTGCACGGGCTGTTTGTCGAACACCGATTTGAACGTCGTCCCACCGTTCATGGACTTCCACAGACCGCCGCTCGCCGAGCCGATGTAGATCGTCAGGCGGCCGTGCTCTTTCACCGCGGTGACGGCGTCGATACGCCCGCTCATCACGGCCGAGCCGATGTTGCGGGCGCCGAGGCCAGAGATACTCTCGGAGTCCACTCGCGTCGGATCCGCGGTCGTTCCTCCGACGACTTCCCCGGCTTGTATCGCTGTCGTCGGCGGCTTGACCGGGGCGGGAGCAGGCTTTGCCTGTTGATGGGTGGCGTCTGTCGCATCGGTCGTTGGCGTCGCGGTCGCCGGCGCGCCAGGCTTTAGAAAACGTGAATCGTCGACCGCGACGTTGGTCTCGATGCGCTCCCACGCGTATTGCGCTTTGTTCGCGCTCGCACTCCCCTTGGCGCCGACGGCAATGGCGAAAGGATACAGCACCCCGTTCACTGATTTGTAATTGCCCAGCTCTACCTCGAACTCGCGCTCGGCGCCGCGCACGGTGCGCTTGACCTCATACTTGATCGGTACGCCCGATTCGGCGTCGAGATAATAGGTGCGGACGTCGCCATTGCTGGCGAGCGTGACCTTTACCTTCTGAACGTCCGTTCCCTCGAGGAGATCGCTGCCGAGCAGCTCGACGGTGTTCCCGGCCGCGCGGTAGTTGAGCAGCGGATCGTCGAAAAGCGACTCGCTGATGATGTCCTTGGTTTCGTCTTCACTCAACGACTCAGCGTCTTTCTTTCCCTGCCAGGGCTCGATCTTCCAGCCTGTCTTGCCGTCATAGGCGTTAACGCCGGTCATGCCGCCGAACGCGAACTCCTCGCGTACCTTGTTCGGCCGCTTGTTCACGTTCGTGAGCTGGGCCTCGAAGCCGCCGCCGCCGTAGAACTTTCCCGTGCGGCGAAGCGTCTGCACCGCCTGGAGGCGATCAGCGCCGCCGATTCGCTGAGCGTATTTCGCGACGAGCTCGTCGACAGATTGCTGCGCGGGCAAGGTCGCGGCGCCGAACAGCAACAGGGCAAAAGTGCGGCAGAGCGTCCGCATCGGGAGGCCTCCGTCGTTGGGTGAGAATCGTTGCTGGGTGATTCTCCCCCCGCGAGTGCCGCCCGTCAATGGTGGTGTGACGAGAAGCCGGCCGCGCCACTCGTTGGCGCGGCCGGCTTGCCCCAGATCGCACCTGCCGCGTTATCGCCTAACGAGCACGAAGCTGAACTGCTGCTGGACGAGTTGACGGACGCGAATGCCGGCCAGCTCCGCCGGCAGGAATCGCGACCGAAGCAGCGCGTCCTTGATCGCGCGCAGGAAGCCCGGTTGCGTATTCTGCGGGAACGCAAGCGTTTTCGCGTCCACACGGCCAGTGCTGTCCACCACGAACTGCACCATGAACGAGCCTTCGACACCCGCGCGCTGCAGGTCGCTGGGATACCGCGGGTGCGGATTGTCGGACATCGGCCAGACGGTCTTCTCTACCACGTCTTCCGTGTATGCCCCATTCGGTCCCGGATGCGCCAGGGCGTACATCGACGAACGGCTCACGAGCGCGGCTGGATCCGCATCGCCAAAGTCCCTGGCATCGGTGATCCGCGAATTGAGGTCGATGTCCGTGTCGACGTCCGGCACCTTCGCCAGCGTCGTCAGCGAGTTGTCCGACACGACCTGAAGCTTCGAAAGGTCGGGGACGACAAGCCGAGGTGCCTTGGCCGCACGGGCAACAGGCTTCGCGGTCGGCCCCGCCGTGACATGGGCTATCTCACGTGCCGTGACGAACATGATGCGCTCGGCGGGCATCATCGCGGCATTCGGATTCGGCGCCACGGTCGCGCTGGGACCGCTCTCCACGGCCGCGAGCGTAATGAAGCCGGCGTGTGCAAGAATGCTGAACGAGGCGACGGCAATACGAGCCGAGCCGAAACGGACGGTTTGCGAGCTTACGAATGTGTTCAACATCTGACCCTTCCAACTCGTCAGGTCCGGAATTGCCCTCCACGGTCGTTAGGGAGACAAACATCGGGCCAGCGCGTGCCCGAAGAATCGAGAGTCGTTTGGGACCCCCTCGGCCCGCTTCTATCCCAACCGCAAAAGCACGGGTGCGGACGGCAGCCGAGTCAGTTGGAGTCGTCTCGAGGGGCGGTGTGGCGGGGTGTCAGAATCGGTCGGATGCTCTCGAGCGGCGCCGCGAACAGCGACGCCTGATCGGGATCCTCGAACACCACGGCGTAGTCGTTGGGCGTGAACGCACGTTGCAGGCGCGCGGCGAAGCTGTCTCGCAACAGCCGCTGGTAATAGCCGATATCATAATCGCGCGAATCGCCGATCTCGGTGCCGCCCTCCTCATCGACCTCCGGCGCGACCGCGGCGAGACCTGTCTTCGTTCGATAGATTCGCACCTTGTCGCCAATGTCCCAACGCTCACGGCCGCTCGCAAGCATGGCCTCGTAGGGCAACTCACGCCGCGTCTCGCGTGTGGCGAAGTACCGCTCGGGTGATTTTGTAAGACGCACCCGCGAGGCGACCTTGATCGTGGGGAGCTCACGTCGGCGCAGCGCATCCACTGTCTCCAGATAGACGGCACGTATTCCCGGTACGTCGTCCTTCAGCAGATGCTCCAGCGCGCGGCGGAGAAAATGCTCCCCGAACGGCTCGGCGCGACTCGACCGGAAGGCGACACCGCGCAGCAGTAAGACACCGTCGTATCCCAGCAGGGCGTAGTTTTTCGGCTCGTGAGAGAGCATCGCCTTGTACCGTCCCTCGAACTCGAGCTGCACGAGCGGCGGCAGCGACGATGCGACCTCCGAAACAACCCGTCGCTCGTCGGCTTCCTGCCACGAGGGCGGCACCGCGAAATAGACGCCGTCGGTGTCCGCCTCGAGCAGCGTGACGCCGCGCTCGGCAAGCGCGCGGCACATGAAGTCGAGCGTTTCGCGGCCTCGACGCGTCACCTCGTTCGCGGCATGGACGTCTGCGAAGCGAGTCAGGCCACCGCCCGCCGCGAGATAGCCATAAGCGGAGTTCACCACGAGCTTGATTGCGGCCGACATGGCTTCGTGCGCATGCCGCTCCCCGGAGCCTTTCGGCGCTGCACG
>JBPYFA010000502.1:0-7981 GCA_051986585.1 Vicinamibacterales bacterium
GGCAGTCCGCTCAGGCGACGTGCACAGGCTGGGTCGATGGGCGGCGTGTCGGCGGCAGCCGCCGGACGCCGAGTCTCCGCATTCTGCTGCGCAGCGTACTCGGTTTCATCCCCAGCGCGCGAGCCGCACCGCGAGGCCCCTCGATTCGCCATTCGCTGGCGTAGAGCATGCGAAGGATGTGAGTCCGTTCCACGTCTACCATAAGCGTCGTCGTGGGAGCGATGGTCTGGGTGGTTTCAGGCGTGAGCGCCTCTTGCAGCTCCAACGTCGTGCCCGGCGCGGTGATGATCGCTCGTTCCAGCACGTTCTCGAGCTCACGCACGTTGCCCGGCCAGTCGTACGCCGTCAAGGTATCGAGGACCGACGTTGGAATCGTCTCGATCCGATGCTGATGCTTGCGCGCCAAACGGCCGACCAGGCATCTCGCCAGCGCTGGCACGTCGCCACGACGGTCGCGCAGCGCCGGCATGGTGATCGGAAAGACGTTCAGCCGGTAGTAGAGATCGCGGCGAAATCGCCCCGCCTTCACTTCGTCGATCAGGTTTCGGTTGGTCGCCGCGATGATTCGCACGTCGACGCGAATGGTCCGCGGTGAGCCGAGGCGCTCGAACTGGCCGTGCTGAAGAATGCGCAGCAGCTTCGACTGGATATCGGGGGGGACTTCGCCGATTTCGTCGAGGAAGAGCGTGCCGCCGTGAGCCAGCTCGCAGCGGCCGACCTGCGGCGATCGCGCGTCGGTGAACGCGCCTTTCTCGCGACCAAACAGCTCGCTCTCGATCAACGTTGCTGGTATGGACGCGCAATCGACGCTGACGAATCGAGCATCGCGCCGTGCGCTCATCTGATGGATCGCGCGCCCGGCCACGCCCTTGCCGGTTCCGGTCTCGCCGAGGAGGAGGACGGTGGCATTGGTGGGCGCGACCTGCGCCATCAACTTCCGCACATGAAGAAGCGCGTCGCTGTCGCCAACGATGTCGATCGATTCATCGTCGGCGTCTGATTGTGCGAGTGGTTGTTGAACTGATTGAAACGATCCCAACCTCATAGCGCCTCCACATCGACCGCCGTCCGGGGAGGCTTCCGACCGCCGTACGGCGGCGTGATTACCCAGAGCCCAAGGCTATACCCCGGTTCGAGCCGCTGCAAGATGACTGATGGTCCAATACGAACGCGGATCGCGATCGCACGAGGCAGAGCGCGACCTCATCCGCCAACAGAATGTCTCACTTTGAGTTCGTGCCCCGCGAGAATTCGCGGCCGGAGGTCATCGGCGACGAGCCGCCGCCGGTACAGCCACGACTGCACGACGCTTCAATGCGGCACACAGATTGCGATGACGATGAGTATCTCGACTTCGACTGATGATGATCCGTATTGACGCGGTCCGGGAACGAGGAGGCGACATGAGTGACGACAAGAATCGGGTGGAAGTGGTCCCAGCTCACCACCACGACGATAAGCATCCCTTCGCGCGCGGAATTCTGACAGGAGCGGCTGTCGGCGTTGGCGTCGGGCTGCTGTTCGCACCACGCACCGGAGCTCAGATGCGCCATGAAATCGGCCATCGGTGGACGCAGGCGAGAGGTTCGTGCCGGCATGCGTACGATGTGACGCGATCGAAAGTCGCGCAGGGGGCGAAAGAGACGCGCCAATATGTACAGGAAGTTTCGAGTGCCGTGACACGAAAGGCACGCAAGGAAGCACAACCGGCGACGAAGGTGGACTTCGCCACGATCGCACGCTGATCGGGTCGGGCTTCGGTCCGGTGTTTCTCGAGACGGGCCAGCGACCGCCATATCGCGTGGCGGTCGCCCTCGTGTGTTGCGGTTCAGATGGCCCGTCGCCGTCGGGTTGTCGCGCTTGTCGCTGACCAGCGCGACGCGTACTCGTCAAAGAACAGCGCCTCAGCAATGATCGCGTTCCGGAATTCGTCGAGCAGCACCCGCTCGTTCGGCGCGTGGATGTTGCTGAAACCATCCGTCGCACCCAGCAGCAGAATCTCAGCATCGGGGACCGCCGTCTGCAGCGCATTCACCAGAGGGATCGACCCTCCCGTGGCAACCGTGACAGTCGTGCCTCCCCACGCCATCGCAAGCGCCTTTCGCGCCGCGTCGTATGCCGGCCCCGTGGTCTTCGCGGCAAAGCCATGGCCGGTCGTGCCGGGTTTGACATCCAATGAAATCCCGAACGGACGAAGCGACTTCAGGTACGCGATCAACGCTGCCTGCGCCTCGTCGGCATCCTGAGCGGGGTGCACGCGGAGGTTGATCTTCGCGCGTGCATAGGGCACCACCGCATTCACCGCCTGATCGACCGACAACACGTCGATGCCGGTAACGGTGATCGCCGGTCCGGACCACAGCCGCTCGCCGAGGCTGCCAGTACCGACGAAGGGTATTCCCGGTTCCACTTCGGCAAGCTCGCGAAATTCCTCGTCTGTGTACGAGGCCCCGGTCCATGCTTCGCGGCGCAAGCCAGGGACGGCCACATTGCCCTTGTCGTCGTGCAGTAACGCGAGGGCACGGAGCACCGTCAGCAACGCATCCGGTGCGGCGCCGCCGTACTGTCCGCTATGTTTTGGACCGGCGAGCGTCCTGACCTCGATCATCACGACGGCGGTTCCACGCAACGCAATCGTCAACGTCGGCACGCCGGGCCGGACGCTTCCCATATCAGCAATCACCATCGCGTCGCTGCGAAATCGCTCGGGATCGAGCGGCGGGTAGGTGTTCAGCGCGCTGCCAACTTCTTCCTGGCCTTCGATCACCAGCTTGATCCCGACCGGCGGTTTTCCTTCGTACGCTCGCAGCGCACCGATATGCGCCATGACGTTTGCCTTCGAGTCCGACGAGCCCCGCCCGTAAATCGCACCGAGCTTCTCGGTCGGCTCGAAAGGCGGCGACTGCCACTTCGATTCATCTCCAGGTGGCACCACATCGTAGTGGCCGTAGAGCAGGACGGTCGGCGCACCGGGGCCGGCAGGAATCCCACCCGTGATGATCGGATAGGGATTGGGGAGATCGAGCTGGCGAACGTGCTTCACACCAGCCTCGCGCAGCAGGCGGGCGACGTAGTCGTGGGCTTCGTAGACCGGCTCCGGTGAGAAGCCGGATTCAGAGATCGAAGGGATACGGACGAGACTCGCGAGATCGGCTTTCAGTTGCGGCATCAGCGAATCGACAGTGCCGGCGATCGACGCCCTTGGGAATGAGCGTCCCTTTGTCACATGAGCCATCGTGCACCTCCCAAAGTGACGACTGGTCGCACGGATCGTTGGAGTTTGAACCTTCAGAATGTCCGACCGAGAGGCAGCGCCGATCGCACGCACTCCGATCGAACGCATCGAGTACAGCCTCGAGAATACGGGTTCAGCGCGCGTTGGTTTCGCCGCCGTCGAAGACGCGGGATCGGTTGCCAGCCGCATGCCACGCGGAGCATCACTCAGAGCTTGCGATTGGCTTGCCCTCTGGATCGAGGATCACGGAGGGTCGCGGGATGCCCGGTCTCCGGACGCGGATCAATGGTTGACGGCAGGGCTGTGTCTGTCGGAGCGAGCGGGAGTGACCGTCGCAGCGATGGTGGCGGTTCGCCGGATTCCCCAGACGATCAACACGATCGTCGCCGCCCCGGTCAGGACCGTGAAGAGCGTCAGACCCCACGCGTCGATTAGTGGAACCGCCAGCGCGGTCACGAAGCCACCGCCGATGAGGGGCCTGGTGATCAACTGGCGATAGCTGTAGGCCCGGACCACATCCGTCTGACGCGCTGGGTCGACCATATCGACCATGACGAAGCCAGTGGCGATGTTGCCCTGCGACTCGCCAAACTCCGCCAGCCCGTGCTCGAACCAGTTGCGCGGGAAGAGTCGCCGTGCCACCACGAGCGTCATGAAGACGCTCCACGCGACTGATGCGGCCGCGAGGATGATCAACGGGCCGAGGTGGGCGCCGAGCGCAGCGAGCGACAGGGTGCCAATCGCACAAACGACGATCCCGTCGGTTGCCAGTCCCCCGAGCCCTTCCACGGCGCGCCGGTTGACTGCCCATTCGAAACGAAAGCGGATCGCACACAACTGAACGATGGCTCCGCCGATGATGGTGAATGGAAACAGCGGAAACTTGTCGAAGAAACTCGATCCAATCAGGTTGAAGGCGAAGCGACACAGCTCGAGGAGCACGATACCCGCGGCAATGGACACGCCGAGGAATACCGTTGCGGCGGTGACCTGCGCCATCCCCTTCCATTCGTCCAACGGCTTGTCGTCCGGGCTGGGCAGATGATGGTCGATGTCCAGATCTTCGTCGGGTGAGGGCCGCGTCTGACGCGCCACCGGAATCGATGATGACCTGATGGCGTAGTTCACCAGCATGGTGCCGACGACAATCCCGGTCACCATTCCGATCGTCGCGAGACCCAGGCCGACCTCGAGGAGATCGAGCGCATCGTACTTCGCGAGCACGGGCGTCAACCCGGCGAGCGTTCCATGGCCGCCGGCAAACGCCATCTCGATCAGCGCCCCCGCTTTGCTGCTGAATCCGAACACGGGTTCCAGAACCAGCATCGTCAGGATGCCGGCGAACGCGAACTGACCTCCGGACATGATGCCGGCCGCAATCACATGGGATCCCGAGATCGCCCAGAGCTTCCTGGGAGCGGGCAGGCGCTCGCCGAGCAGCAGCGATGCGCACATGACGTTGATCAACAAACCCGGGAGCGCCTTCCATACGGCAAACATCGGCGCCGGGAACAACCCGACTCCGCCATTGAGACGACCCAGGCCTTCAGGCCCGAGGCCGAGCATCAGGAAGCCACCGATCACGGCGGTCGGAAGAAAAAGCGCACGGAGCGGGCGGGACCAGCGGCGGATCAGCGCCGCCGACGCGAAGACGAGCGAGAGGATGACCCATGACAGACCGAACTCTTCGGTGCCGCCCAGCATGTCTACTCACAACGAGAAAGCAATGCGGAAACGCTCGCCGGCCCGGTCCATGGTTGTTTCCATTGCGACTCGCTGTAGCCAGCCGCGTGCCACAACACGCTGCACGCCGGCTGAAGGCGCGGCTCGTCGGGCGCGGCAACGCACGAACCGATCGTTGCACCGTGCGGTCGGCGACCGACAGCCGAGGTCGGTTCCTGACGATTGTGGGCCGCGCCAGGTAACGGCCTCCCCCGCGCTCGATCGTGGAAGCGTCACAAGATAGGGTTCAGTTTCGATGACCAGAGACCCGGGCACGAAACTCGCACTTCCCTTCGGATGGCGACCGCATCGACCACGCCCCCCAAAACGAAGTCCGGAACGGAGCGATCCGATTTCGACCGTGAACTCACCGAGCGTTTCGTTCGCTACGCTCGAATCGATACGCAAGCGGATGAGCGGTCGACGACCTCACCCAGCACGAACAAACAGTACGACCTGCTCAGGATGCTCGTCGACGAACTCACTACTCTTGGCGCCGAGGACGTGCGTCTCACCGATTACGGTGTGGTGCTGGCGACGATTCAACCGACGACGAGCGGTGATATCCCGACCATCGCGCTGCTTGCCCATGTGGACACCGTGCCTGGGTTCAGCGGGACCGATGTCAATCCAATCGTTCATCGCAATTACTCGGGCGGAGATCTCGTTCTGCCCGACGATCCAACCGTGGTCATATCGCCCAAACGGTTTCCCTATCTCGCTACGAAAACAGGAGAGGACATCATCACCGCTGGCGGCACGACCTTGCTCGGCGCCGACGACAAAGCAGGCGTCGCGATCATCATGACCGTCGTCGGTCATCTGCTGGAGAACACTCACCTGCCGCACGGTCGTATTCGCATCGGTTTCACGCCGGACGAGGAGATCGGGCGCGGTGTACACCGGAACCTGCCGGCCGATCTGGAGGCCGAGGTCGGCTACACGCTCGATGGGGCTGAACTGGGCGAAATCGTGTACGAAACGTTCTCTGCCGACAAGGCGGAGGTTCGCGTGCAGGGTGTCTCGATTCATCCCGGGCAGGCGAAAGACAAGCTGGTGAACGCGCTGCATCTTGCGGCCAAGATCGTCGACACCCTTCCGCACATCACACTCACACCGGAAACCACCTCCGGCCGCCAAGGGTTCATCCATCTTTATCAGATGAACGGCACCGCGGCGGCTGCCGAACTTCACTTCATCCTTCGCGACTTCGAGCTTGGCGCATTGGGATCGCACGGCGAGTTGCTGCAGCAGGTCTGCGCGGCGGTTCAGGCCACCGAGCCACGCGCCCGCATCAGCTGCACGATCACGCAACAGTACCGGAACATGCGATATTGGCTCGGGAACGACATGCGTCCTGTCGAAATCGCAAGGGACGCTTGCCGTCGCATCGGCATCACACCTACGTCAACCCCGACGCGCGGCGGCACTGACGGATCGCGGTTGACCGAGCTCGGTCTACCAACTCCGAATCTGTTCACCGGCATGCAGAACATTCACGGCCCTCACGAGTGGATCAGCGTGCAGGAGATGGCACGGGCCGCGGACATGTGTGTGGAGCTGGTTCAACTCTGGGCCACGTCGACAGACGCCCGGGGGGAGGGGACACGTCCGTCGCGACAACAGACACAAGCACCGCTCGACTGGGTTGGATGAGCGCCGGCCAGGCTCAATACCGCAGCATGACGGCGATCCGATCGTGCTGCCGCAGTTCGCCATCTTCAACGAACACCACACGCCCTCCCTTGGCGAGCACCGTCTCGATCACTTCGTCCACTGCGTCGTCGAACACGTCAGCAGCCGTTGGATCGGCGACCGGGTATTCGAGCAATCCCTGCTCGGCGAGCCGCCCCGCCTCGTGGTATCCCTCCTCGACAACGAGCGTCTCGACGCGCCCGGCGCGGGCTTGATGCCACACTTCTCCTAATGTCGAAGCGGCACGGTGGTGGCCGACAGCCGTGGAGAGCCGATCGAGGACTTCGCGGCGATACGCGGCGAATCCGTCGCGCACGGTCGGCCAGATGGCCAGCCCGAGATCGTGCGCCGTCAGATGATCGTAATTGCCAAACAGGGTGGCGATGATTGCCTCGGTGTGTGACGAGACTTCGCGGAAGAAAGCCTGGTAGCGATCGACGCCGGCGATTGCGAGCGGCCGCGGATCGGCGGCCATGAACGGCCGGAACGCATAGTCGACGCTGCGAAAGAATTGTCGGTGGCGATCGTCGCGGTATCGCGAGCGGTTGACGCCGCGCCCGCCAGGCAGAGGTGCATCACCTCCGGGCCCGGTGTGCCGCAGCGGGAAGCCACCCGTGGTGATCTCCTCCAGGTGTTCGCGTGTCGCGTCGTAGAGGCGAGTGTCCTGCTCGCTCAGCGAGAGCACCCAATACCGGCGGGCGCGGTTGTAGGCGTGAACGAGGTCGCGAGTAAAAAACGTATCGTCGACGACCACTCGCTCGGAGAGCGTAAACGGCAGCACGTACTCTCGCGCCATCTCGTGGTTGACCGCGAGCACCAGACCATCGAGCGTGTGCTCATAGTCGATCTCGGCGACCAGCGCTTCGAGCCGTTCGAGGACAGGCGCCAGTTCCCGTTTCGAGAACTCGCCGCGCAGCCGGTTGGTCGCCTCGGTCACCAGATTCTTGACCCGTATCGGATCCTGCCGGCTGGCCGGCCACGTCCGGTGTGTTGGCAACGTGATGGTCAGACACGGGTAGCTGTGCGCTTGTTGCAGCTGCTTGAGATCCTGACGGTTCATGGTTGCCCCCTTCATCCCGCAGGACGGGACGCGAGACTTGCAGCAGCCGATACCTGCCGCCGATGGCCGCTAGTGCCCTCGACCCCTGACGCCGCCAACGACGCCAGCTCGCTTCGTCCGCCGGCGGCGACCCACCTCGATACCTTTCGGATTGCCACCTTTGTCCTTGGTGGCGCGTGGCACATGCGCCGGAACACGCGCCCGGCTGATCCCCAGCACATCGCCCACATGTTTCTTGGTCTTCGTCTTGGTCTTGGTCTTGGTCTTGG
>JBPYFA010000503.1:0-11409 GCA_051986585.1 Vicinamibacterales bacterium
AACTAGTAACTGGGAACTGGGAGCTGGCAACTGGAAGCTGGAAGCTGGAAGCTGGCAACTGGAAGCTAACAATTGACCACATATCTCATCCGCCGTCTCCTGTTGACCATCCCCGTGATGCTCGGCGTGGCGACGCTCGTGTTCGCGCTGATTCACCTCGTCCCTGGGGATCCCGCGCAGGCGATGCTCGGCGAAACGGCCCCGCAGGCCGACGTGTTGAAGCTTCGGCATTCCCTCGGACTCGATCAACCGCTGCTCACGCAGTACGGCAACTACCTGCGCGGATTGCTGCACGGCGATCTGGGCACATCATTCCGCTACAACACTCCGGTCACCGCACAAATCCGCGACAAGTTTCCCAACACGGCGACGCTCGCGCTCGCCGCGATGGGCGTGGCCATTCTCTTTGCCATCCCACTGGGCGTCGTTGCTGCCGTCTTCCGCGGCAGGTTCATCGATCATGCGGCGATGACGATCGCGCTGGCTGGCATCTCGATGCCGAATTTCTGGCTCGGCCCACTCCTCGCGATTCTGTTCGCCGTTCGTCTTGGATGGCTGCCCGTCTCCGGGACGGGGGGCCTGTCGCACCTGATTCTGCCGGCCGTCACGCTCGGCGCGGCGCTCTCGGCCATTCTCGCGCGCATGACGCGCGCGAGCGTGCTCGAAGAGCTGCGCGAGCTGTACGTCCTGGCCGCGCGTGCTCGCGGGCTATCCGGGGCTCGCGCGGTCGTCCGGCACGCATTCCGCAACAGCCTCATTCCGATCGTCACCATCGTCGGGCTGCAGTTCGGGGCCGTGCTCACCGGGACCATCATCACCGAAACGATCTTTGCCTGGCCGGGAATCGGACGGCTGCTGATTCAAGCGATCAACTTTCGCGATTACCCGCTCGTTCAGGGGTGCATCCTGTTCATCTCGGTCACGTATGTGACGATGAATCTGCTGACCGATGTCACCTACGGGCTTCTCGATCCGCGAATAAGGTTGGAGTGAGATGATTCGCGTCGGCACGTTCATCGTGATTCTGGCGATCGCGGCCGCTCTCGCCGGTCCGTCGCTCTGGCCGTACGACCCGACCGCCCAGGAACTGGCGCGGAGACTCGAAGCGCCGAGCCTCGCGCATCCGCTTGGACTCGATGAACTCGGCCGTGACATCCTCGCCCGGCTTCTGCAGGGAGCACGGATCTCGCTGCTGGTTGGCATCTCGGTGGTCTCGGTCTCGTCGACACTTGGGATGTTGTTCGGATCGCTCGCGGGATATTTCGGCGGCCCCGTGGACGACGTGATCAGCCGGGTGATCGATGTGCTGATGGCGTTCCCGGGCATCCTGCTCGCGATCGCCCTGGTCGCGGTGCTCGGCCCCAGCCTGGTGAATGTCGTGCTGGCGCTCTCGATCATCGGTTGGGTTGGATACGCGCGGCTGGTGCGCGGACAAGCGCTGCGCGCGCGCGAGTTCGAGTTCGTGCAGGCCGCTCGGGCTTCAGGCGCGGGAGCGGCGCGGATCGTGATGCGTCACATCCTGCCGACCGCGATTCCGGCGGTGGTCGTGCAGGCGACGCTCGGGATGGCCGGTGCGATCATCGCGGAGGCCGCTCTGAGTTTTCTCGGCCTCGGCGTGCAACCGCCGACGCCAAGCTGGGGCACGATGCTCGATGCGGGGCGTTCGCATCTGTTCGACGCGCCGCACCTGACGATTTTTCCCGGGCTGGCGATTGCGATGCTGGTGCTCGGATTCAATTTCCTTGGGGATGGGCTCCGGGACCGCGTGGATCCGAAGATGGTACGGTAACGGGCCGGATCCGCCGAGCGAGCGCGAGCGCGTCCTTGTTCATCGGGTCTTTTTCGAGCGCCTTCTGAACCGTCGCAAACGCGGCGTCTCGCGCCCCCGCCTGCAGGTGCGCCTGTGCAATCTTGATGAGCAGCGGTACGTCGGCACCATTGGCCTGTACTGCACGCTGATACCAGGCGATCGCGTCTGCCATGTTTCCCATTCGGAACGAGAGATCCCCGATCCGGGTCGCAAATGCCGCACGGTGCCGGGCGTCGGGGTCGTCTCCCTCGAGGGCACGGTAGTCGAGCAACGCACGGCGGGCCACGTCCGAGTGGCCGCGGCGTTCGGCGGCGTCGGCCAGGTAGTAGAACGCCTGTGAGTCAACCGGCCGCTTTTCGGTCGCCTGTTGCAGCACCGTTTCAGCGAGGTCGACGCTTTGCGAAAGCATCAGGGCGCGACCGAAGAGCGTCAGCGCCTCGCTGCTGTCATCGCTGCCGACCGCATCCTGCAGTGCCTCCAGCGCCTTGCTCAGATCGACGCGGTCGGCTCGTGGCTGCGCCTTCTCCAACCAGATGCGGCCGAGCGCCACGTAGGTATACGGATGATCGGGGAACTGTTCGGCGGCGCGCCCAAGCGTCGTCACCGCCCGATCGAATTCACCGGCGTGGAGGTAGGCGAGTCCGAGCGCGACCTGCCGGCGTGGTCCAGGATCGAAGGTGAGCAGCGTTTCGAGCTCGCGCAGTCGCGACTCGGGCCGGCCGATACGGCCGTATAAATCCGCGAGCTCTTCGTGCGCGTGAATCATGGCCGGCGCGAGCCGCACCGACGTCTGCAGCGCGCGCAACGCGCCATCGCGATCTTGGGTGTCGCGATAACACAGACCAAGCAGGTAGTACGCTTCGGCAAACCGGTCGTCCATGGCGACGGCCTTTTGCAGCGCCGCAATCGCACGCTCAGGACGCCGGGCAGCGTAATGCGCCAGGGCGAGCTTGTACAGGATCCGCGGCGACCGATCGTCGAGCTCGAGGTACTTTTCGTACTCTTCCGAGGCGCGGTCGTACCGAAGCAGGGTGTAGTTGACGTCGCCAAGAAGCTCCAGCGGTTTTGGGGCGAGCGGATCGATCTCGGCGGCCCGCCGGAGGTCCCGAATCGCGGCGTCGGCGGCCGCGTCCATTTTTCCCGGCTGGCTGGATTCGTGCGCCGGCAGTTCCACAAGCTGGCGCCGGCGATACGCCTGCCCGCGCTTCAGATAGCCCAGCATCGCATCGCTGCGGAGCGCAATGGCGCCGCTGAAGCTTTCGATCGCCAAAAAGGTGTCGTCTTTCGCAAGCGCCGAATCGCCGCGGTCGATCAGCTGGCGAAAGGTCCGCTCGCGCCGCAGCGACATGTACCCGTACAACGCACCGGCACACACCGCAAGGGCGACGACTCCCAAAAGCCAACGCTTCATTGCCGCTACATCTTAGTCTCTCACTGGGTTCTACAAGGTTCTACAAGGTTCTGCGGGGTTCTACAGGGTTCGGTTCTTGGGTTCTACTGGGTTGGGTTCTACTGGGTTGGGTTCTGCGGGGTTCGCCCCTTGCCGCGGACACTCGCCGAGCGCGCAGAACGGACCGCGCCCTGTAGAACCCAGGAACCGAACCGTGCAGAACCAAAGAACCGAACCCCGTAGAACCAAAGAACCGAACCCTGCAGAACCAAAGAACCGAACCGTGCAGAACCCAGTAGAACCCCGCAGAACCCTGCAGAACCCAGATTTTGGAACAAACCCCCGCCGAAGGGTTCTAAGTATCCAAGGCAGGTGTTTCCCCCGGATCGGGGGGTGTTAAAATGGCAGAAGGACTGTCAGTGAAGCCAGTTCCATCCATTACCTGGACCGAGGTAGGCGGACGCGAAGCGGCGTTGATTCAGCGTTGCGCCGCCGGGGACGAGGACGCCTGCTCGGAGCTGGTCGCCGAACACCAGCGCATGGTGTATCAGCTGTCGCTGAATCTGCTCGGCGATCACAACGAAGCCCTCGATCTTTCACAGGAAGTCTTCCTCCGCGTTTTCCGCACCCTGCACGGGTTCCGCGGCCAGTCGGCCCTCCGCACCTGGATCTACCGCATCGTCGTCAATCAGGCGCGCAACCGCCAGCGCTGGTGGCGCCGGCGGCACCGCTCGCAGCAGGTGTCGCTCGACGATCACATCAGCGTGCACGGCGAGCTGCCGGCTCCGGGCAATGGAGGGTCGCCGGACCGGATCCTGGGACAGAAGCAGCTTGCCGAACGGATTCGTGAGTCGCTCGATCGGCTGCCGTTCGATCAGCGCACGGCGATTGTTCTGCGCGAGATCGACGGCCTGAGCTACGAAGAGATCGGGTTCTCGCTCGGCATCGCCGTCGGGACGGTCAAATCACGGCTTGCGCGCGCGCGCGAAGCACTCCGCGCGCAGTTGAGGGATGCATGACGCTCCTGAGCTGCGCGGCGGTGCAGCGGCGTCTCCCGGCGTTCCACGACCGCGAGCTGCCGATTGCCGATCAGATCGCGATCGAAACGCATCTCCACGACTGTCCTCCCTGTGCGCGTGACTTGAGTGAACTGCAGGATCTCGGCCTCGCGCTGCGCCGCGCCGCGGCACCGGCGCCTCCCGACGACTGGACCGGCGTCCGCTCCGGCGTAATCAGCCGGATGCGTGCCGAGGCGCACGAATCATGGACGGCAAAGGCGCGCCGTGCGTTCGATGATCTGCATCTCGTCTGGATCGCACTCGCGTCGACGGCGGCCACATGCCTGTGCTCCGGCGCGGTCCTCTCGATGCTGCACTTCGCGTCACCGGAGCGTCAGGACTCCCTCGCCGCGGTGATTGCGGTCATGGCCGCGCCTTCAGGATCCGATCTGAACCCCGCGCGCCTCGACGGCCGGATTCAGGCGCCGAGCGTACCGGAGAACGGCCTCGTCTACGCCACACTCGAACGGTCGATGATGGAGGGCGATCTCGTCGTACCGCTGTCAGCGATTGTGACCCGTGAAGGGCGTGTGTCCGGCCTCGAGCTGCTGAACAAGTGGCAGGACGGCCGTGAAGTCACGACCATTGTCGAGGCGCTGTCGCGAGGACGGCTGGAGCCGGCGCAGTTCGGCGGCTCGCCGGTTGCCGTCAATCTGGTGTGGCTCGTGGCCCACACAACCGTTAAGGGAAAAGCCCGCTCCTAATTGGTGATTGGCGCGGTGCTGACGCGCCGTCGCTTCATCAATTCAGGCTCACGATCCACCAATTATCGTTTGATTTCCGCCACCGCCGTCGCCACGTTGTTCATCGCGTCGGTGGCGCGGATGATCACGTTGCGCGCCCCTTCACTCTCTTCGAGCGTGACTTCGAACTCCTCACGGCGTGAGTCGGCGATCCCATCTTTCGGATAGATGACGCGCCAGCGGCTGGCGTCGAGCGAATACTCGACCCGCTGGACCGGCGATTGCGCGTCAGTGACGACGAAGTCGATCGCCGTGCGCGCGCCGTTGCGGGCCGAGGGCTGCACCTCGATTTTCGGCGGCGTATTGTCGATGTCGAAGCTGACGCTCTCCAACTCGCCGACCAGCGCCGTCCCAGGCGAGTTCGAGGGTGCGTCGGATGCCGCGATCTTGATGAAGTAGGTGCCGTCGGGCACTGATGTCGTGTCCCAGACGAAAATTGGATCGGTCAAACCGCGGCGGAGGACCTTCCAACCCGACTCTCCTTCGCGCCGGTACATCACATCGAACTGGAGCCGATCGTCGTTCTCATCGTCGGCCTTCCAGACAAACGTCTGCAATCCCTTCTGGTAAATTCGGCGGCCGAGCGATGGCGGGGGCGGCGATTGCGCGGACGATGCCGAGGGGGACGGATTCTGGCCCCGTCCGTCCGAGGTGTTGTCTTCGAACCCCGCGATCTCCAACTCGCCGGTTGAGAACGGACGCTGAAATACCGTTCCGGCTGGATGAACCGTGATCGACGAGATCTCCGGCCGCAGATTGCGGGGAAGATAGGCGGTCGTCACCGACGTCAACACCGGCAGCTGTGTGCCGCTCGCCGCAAGTACGGCCCGCCACTGCAGGTAGCGCGCGTTCGGGCTCGCAATCTGTTCACCCAACGAATTGGTATAGGGCTTGGACCAGGCGCTCCAGGTATCGTCGGGCGTCGCCGTGTTGCCGCTTCGCGTCGAAATCGACACCTCGCCGGGCCCGGCGGTCGCGTGCCAGCGAATCACGCCCCAACTGGCCACGGTGCCGGCGTCCCGGACGTCCGATTCATAGGTGCCGCGGCGAGCGGAACTGGGCGAGAGCGCGAACAGCTTGCCGGGATTGCTGGCGACGCCGACGATCCGGCCTGAGGATTCGCGCAGCAGCGCAGTCACTTGACGCGCGGTGGTGCGGGTCAGCAGCGTGGCCCGCGCCGGATCGCCGCTGACGCGAAAAATCTTTCCCTCGGTGCCGGTGCCGACGAGCAGGCTGCCCGAAGGTTCGATGACGAGATCGTAGGGAGAGTCTTCACCCGAATCCCACATCGCATCCCACAGTCCGTCGGCACGGATGCGATAGATCATGCCGCGCCCGCCGTGCCGCGGCGCTCGGGTCGATATCGGTTGCGGTCCGCTACCACCACTGACCGGAGATTCGACCACGGCAACGGCAGTGATCTCCGTCGACACCGTAGGCACCGGTGCCCGCGCCGGTTCCGGCGCCGGCACGTCAGAAGGCTTTCCACCCTCGCTGCCTTGTGGTCCGTTGACGGCGACCGCGTAAATCGTTCCGTCGTCGGCCAGGTGCACGGCGTGAATTTCACGGAAGGGTGAATCGAGGAGAACGAAGGCTTTCCCGGTAGGGTCGATTCGAAACACGCGACCCGGCGATTCGGTTCCCGCGATCAGGTCGCCGTTCTTCGTAAACGCGAGCGAGACGACATTGCCCGCATTTGTTTTATAGAAGGGCGTTCCCTTGCCGTCCGGAGTGATCTTGTAAATCACTCCTTTGTCGCCGGTCGCGGCAAACACCGTCCCCGCCTTGTCGACCGCGAGCGCCCAGATGTACTTGTCGTCGGGATCGAAAAACGTCTTCGAGGTACCGTCGGCCGCGACTTGATAGATGCGGCCATCGGGCGATGTGCCGACGTACAACCCTCCACTCGGTGCGAGAGCCAGCGCGTGAACCTCGAGCTCGGTCGCGTCGAAGAACGTGGAGAGTTTGCCGTCCTTGCCAAGCTTCAGCACCTGCCCCTCGTTGCCGCTGCCGGCCCACAGCGTGCCATCCGGTCCGGCCACCACCGTCCACAGGAAAGGGGCGGCCGTTTCCGCGAGCAGCGAGGTGGCCGGCCCCGGAAACATGCGGCCGTCGCTGTCGATCGATAGATTGTCGACGTCCCCCTTCAGGAAATCGGCCTGGGTCGACACGGTCCAGAACGTCGGCGTTGAGGCGAGGAGTCCCGCGGAAAGCACCACCGTAAGCGCCAGCCCGGCTGCCAGGCCGCGCGATGTGTAGAGACAGGAATCCTGAAGTGGCCGCACGCGGCCCCGACGTGTCATGAGCATGGGTAATGAGGCGTCAAAAAAAGACCGGGCCGATCAACGTCCGCCGGCCCCGCCATCGATATCGATCGTGAGCATGCGGGAGCCGCTCACCGCGGAGTCCATCGTCAACTCCCATTCGCCGACCGCGCCGCTGCGAAGAGGCGTGTAGCTGCCGCCATTGCTGTCTCCTTCGAGGACCGACAGCACGGACGGAGGCAAGGCAGTGAGCGCCTCGCCGTTGACAACGGCGCCCGGTTTGCCGTTGAGGAGGCGAATATAGATGCGATTGTTGCGCTTCGTTTCGTTGAGGACGCGAATCATCTGCGCCACACTCTGTGGCTGGAGCGATCGCTTCAAGTCGCGCTGCTCCATCGCATTCAGCTGGCGGCCATCGGACACGAGCACGGATACGGATCCGGACGCGTTGGCGGGAATCTCGATCGGGACGGTTGAGATTTTGTCCTCGCCGCGATAGTTGCGGGTGAGCACCTTGAGCGGCACCGTGCGCCCGGGCCGTGGACGCAGCTCATCGAGCCAGACGCGCTCGATGGTCGAGGTGCGCGACGATTCACTGGTCTCGATCGACACCTTCAGCCCGGTCACCGTAATCGGCTCACGATCGTTGCTGAGCAGCATCGTGATCGGGCCGGCAATTGCGGTCGAAGCACCGAGAATCGCATTCTCGCCGGTGAAGACGTCGTCGAGCCTCAGATCCGAGTGGCCCTCGATCTGCGCCTGGCTCTTGATCGTGAACGTCGCGGCGCCGAATTGCCGTTCGTACGCGGTCAACGTATTGGCGAGCGCAACGTAGGTCAACAGCGGCGTGAACACCTGGTCGTTCGCGATCTTGAAAGTAAACGACCGCTTCGACGTGCTGTTGTCCTCGCGCGTTGACTGCAGCGTCACCGACATCGGAATCACCGCCGGTCCCTTGCCGAGCGTTCCCGCGATCGCCGTCGCGCGATCCTGCTGCATGGTTCCGATCACGTCGCCCATCGACGAAATCTTGAACGACGACATCAGGCTCGGCAGCATCGCGTACACATACGCGCGCGTCATCGGGAACTGCGAAGGACCGACGTTGAAGAACGGATGGCCGAAAGCGTAGACGCGATCGCCATCGATGTGCGTGATGGTTCCCGTCGCACCCATCTCGAGATCGCCGCCAACGAGCGAGACGCCAACGGCATCGCCTTCGCGCAGCGGCCCGGACTGGGCTTTCACATCAGGGCCGGCCTGGCCGGCACCGCCGCCGATGACCGGCGTGAATCCAGCGGCACCGAACGCGCCGGCCAGCATCGCGGCCGAATCCGGTTCGAAACCATTCAGAATGAGGGGCGTGGAAACCGGTCGCAGCATCGCGCCGAGTTGTGCGCCGGCCGCCGACGGCATGCCCATCACCTGAATGTCTGCCGGGCGGTTCGCGAACGGCGCGATCCGCGCATATGTCGCGGTCAATGCGGCGGTAAGTCCTTCGCCGGTGATCGGCAGGTCGATGCGCGCCAGCGGCCTGGTGACGCGCCGGTTCATTTCCGTCGCGTCCTTCATCTCTCCTATTGGCGTGATGCCAGCGATGGCTTCAGTGGCGAACGCGCCAATGGAGTAGGAGACGGCCCCAATCAATCGGCCGTCGATGTAAACGGGACTGCCGCTCATGCCGGCCGCGACGCCGGTCTTCGCGAGCGGGCCACCTTCGAGCCGCGCCAGGATCAAATCGCGATGGGGACCCTGGACGTTGTGGAGCACGCCGAGGATGTGCGCTTTGAATTCCTGAAGATCGGTTCCTTCGAAAACGGTGCGGCCGATACCCACCATCCCGGCCTTGACTTCTTCGACCGGCATAAGCGGCGTGGCCGCGGGCAGAGGAATCCAACAGACGACGGCTAGTACGATCGCCGCAGCGATAGTTCGAATACGCATGGTTCGAGGGATGAGTGTTGGGCGGAGCAGCTTCACCGCACGTTCCAGTTATAAGCCCTAACTGCTTTAGCGTCAAGGAGAAGGGCTTCGCCTCGAGCCCCCAATGTTGACACTCGACGAAGCGCTCTGTTATTGTCCTAACGTTTTGACGCTGTCGCTTCCCGCCCAGTCGTGTCGCTTCTACCTTCGGACGTTTACGTCCTATTGGTGGTGGTATGCGCGGGCTGAGGGGGCGATCCGCTAACCTGCACCAGCAGGACAGGATTTTCGAAAGCCTCCTCAGCCACCGGCTGAGGAGGCTTTTTTCGTTTCTGGGGACATGCGTAGCCCACAACTGTGCGCCACCGTCACGGGCCGAACGATGGACGAGCTGCGCCGCGCGCGTGATGCCGCGACGTTTGCCGATCTCGTCGAGGTCCGCCTCGACCTGGTCGATCGTCCGGACGCGATCGGCGCGATCGAGGGGCGTCGACGTCCGATTCTCGTCACCTGCCGTGCCTCGTGGGAGGGAGGCGGCTTCACGGGTTCCGAGGAAGAGCGGGAACGGATCCTCTCGGACGCCCAGAACGCGGGAGCCGAGTTCGTCGACGTTGAAGCGCGCGCTGAATTCGTCTCGACGATTACGCGCCGGCGGCGCGGCCGCGGCATCGTGCTCTCCATGCACGCCTTCGGTGAGCCGCCCGCCGACTTGATCGACCGTGCGCGGGCGATGCGATCCACCGGCGCCGAAATCGTGAAGATCGCGATCGAGGCGGCGCGATTACAGGACACGCTGCCGCTCCTGCACCTCGCCACCCGGTCCGACTTCGCCGATCCGGATGGTATGGACGGTCATGTTCTGCTCGCGATGGGCCAGGCCGGCGTTCCGACAAGAGTGCTCGCCGCGAAGCTCGGAAACCGGTGGACGTATGCCGGCGATGGTGTCGCGCCCGGACAGATGCCGGCCGCGCGCCTTCTCGGCGAGTTCGGATTCCGGCGCATTCGCGCCGATGCGAAGGTGTACGGCGTGGTCGGAAATCCGATCGCCCACTCGCTCTCGCCGGCGATGCACAATGCAGGCTTCAGCGCCCTCGGTCTGAATGCGGTCTACGTGCCGTTGGAGGCCAGCGACGCGGACGACTTCGTGACCTTCGCACGCGAGACCGGCATGTCGGGCGCGAGCATCACCGCGCCGTTCAAGGTCGACATGCTGGCGAAAGTGGACGAGGTCGATGACCTCGCGAAGCGGGTCGGTGCGGTGAACACGCTCGTCGTGCGCGATGGGCGCTGGATTGGCGCGAACACCGACGTCGACGGGTTCCTGACACCACTGGCCGGGCGGATCGCCCTGAAAGGCACGCGTGCGTCAGTGCTTGGAGCCGGCGGCGCCGCACGGGCGGTTGCTGTCGCGCTCGGCTCGCAGGGCACGACGGTTACCGTTTGCGCACGTCAACCCCTCGCCGCCAAGGACGTCGCTACGCTGGCGGGGGGCACGGTTGGCACATGGCCACCGAAACCGGGCAGTTGGGACGTCCTCATCAACGCCACATCGTCTGGAAGCGGCGGCCCGGGCGACGATCCCATGGAGGGCGTTCCCCTCGACGGCGAGATCGTCTTCGATCTCGTCTACGTGCCGGCACGCACGCCGCTGCTCGATCGAGCGGCGCGCGAAGGCTGCCTCACGATTGGCGGGCTCGAGATGCTGGTGGCGCAGGCGGAGCGCCAGTTCGAACTGTGGACGGGATATCGGCCGCCGGCAGGACTCTTCAAGTCGGCGGCCGGTGCGGCAACCGGCGACGGTCACGTCGCAGCAGCCAGAGGACAGGTGTGAAACAGACAACGTTCGACGAATTCGTGGAGCTCGCCCGTCGCGGAACCTTCGTGCCGGTCGTCAAGGAGATCATCGCGGATCTTTTGACGCCCGTCTCTGCGTTCCTCAAGATCGCCGAGCACTCCGATTACGCGTTTCTCTTCGAGAGCGTCGAAGGCGGAGAGCAGGTCGCACGCTACTCGTTTCTCGGCAAGGATCCGTTCCTCGTGCTGCGGCAGAGCGGCGGACGCACGATCATCGATCGATCCGGCGTGACCAGCGAAACCAACGAGCCGTTCGTGAAGAGTCTTCGCCGGCTCATGGCGGAGTTCCAGTCGCCGTTCGTTCCGGGTCTTCCGCGATTCACTGGCGGCGCTGTTGGCTTCATCGGCTACGACGCGTCACCCGCAT
>JBPYFA010000504.1:0-8510 GCA_051986585.1 Vicinamibacterales bacterium
GGGTGCCAAGAGTGCCAGGGGTGCCAAGAGTGCCACGAGTGCCACGAGTGCCGTGAGGAGCGATCGCAGGATCTGCACTGCCGGACTCTCGCCGGCAGCCCCGCATCTAAAACACCACACCATTGGCTATTGAATCCGATGATCCCGCTGCGCGTCAGTGTTGGCCTCACTGATGCTGGGCGACGAGTTCATGAGTGGAGTGAAACGCGTTGAAGAACTGATTGCGTGGCAGCGCTGTCGCGATCTTTCCAGGATCATTTTTGAAATCACGGAAACGGGGCCGGCAGCGAGGGATCGACGGTTTCAAGAGCAGATTCGCGATGCAGCGCAATCAGCTGCACCGCTGATTGCCGAAGGATTCGTACGCTATCTGCCAGGCGACTTCGTGCGCTATCTCCGTATGGCTCGAGCGGAGATCGCCGAAGTGCAGACCGATCTCGTTGACGCTCGCGATCACAAGTACTTTTCTGAGGAGCAACAAACCCAAGCCACCACGATCGCACGGCGCGCGATGTACCTGACCACTCGACTTCTAACTTCCAAGCTGCGGCAGATTGAAGATGAGGACCGGCGTAAGAAACAAGGTCGCAGGCGGAAACGCCAATAGCACTCGTGGCACCCTTGGCACCCACGGCACCCCGCACCCTTGGCACCCACGGCACCCTTGGCACCCCCGGCACCCTTGGCACCCCCGGCCCCCCTGGCACCCCTGGCACCCTGGCACCCCTGGCACCCCCGGCACCCTGGCACCCCTGGCACCCCCGGCACCCTTGGCACCCTTGGCACCCTTGGCACCCGAGTACAATGCACGCTTGTGAAAGATGCGAACAAGAGCCGCGTCGGGCGCCCGACGCGTCCTGGCGAGGTTCCGAGAGATGGCAGCGGCGAGCCGGTGTCCGAGCTGACGACGAACCGACTGTCGGTGTATCTCCGCTGTCTGAACACACTCGATGCCGCGGGTGTGCGAACCGTCTCGTCGCAGGCACTCGCCGATCAGTTTCACCTGAACGCCGCGCAAATTCGCAAAGACCTCGCCTACTTTGGCGAATTCGGCGTGCGGGGCGTGGGTTATTACGTCAAAGAGCTGCGCCGCCATCTTCGACAGATCCTGGGCCTCGACGCGCGCGTGCCGGTTGCCATCATGGGCGCCGGCAATCTCGGGCTTGCACTCGCGGACTACCCGGGTTTCCGGGACGAAGGCTTCGAAATCGTGGCACTCTTCGATTCAGTGCGCGAAAAAATCGGCCAGCGCTCGCGCGCGGGGGTGCCGATCTACGACATCAGAGAGTTTCGACAAATCGTCCGCCGTGCGCGGATTCGCATCGCGGTCATCGCCGTGCCAGCAACCGCTGCGCAAGCCGTCGTCAACACCGTTGTTTCGGCAGGGGTCAAAGCGGTGCTCAACTTTTCCCCCGGAACGCTGAACGTGCCGTCGGACGTCAAGTTGAAGAGCGTTGACTTGACGGTGTCGCTCGAGAGTTTGTCCTTCTTCCTGGCGCAGGGAGACATCGATGCCTAAGACGGGCGCGAGAAAACACAGGTCGACGTCCGGGCGCGGCGCCCGTTTGTCACACGTTGATGCAACCGGGGCCGTGCGTATGGTCGACGTCAGTGAAAAAGCCACCACAACCCGCGAGGCGGTGGCGCGCGGCCGCATCACCATGTCGCGCGAGGCGATTCGCCAGATCAGATCCGGCGGGGTGAAGAAAGGCGATCCGCTCCAGACCGCTCGCCTTGCCGGAATCATGGCGGCCAAGCAGACGGCCAATGTCATTCCTCTCTGTCATCCTCTGCCGCTCTCGCATGCCGGGGTGACGTTGACCCCCGTCGCCGACGGCTACGACATCGAGGCGCGGGTGCGGACAACGGCGCAGACCGGCGTCGAAATGGAAGCGCTGCATGCGGTGGCCGTGGCCGCGCTGACGATCTACGACATGATCAAGGCGGTCGACAAGCGGATGGTGATCGGCGATATCCGTCTCGTCGAAAAACGGGGCGGCCGGAGCGGCGACTTCTACCGTTGACACAGCCGCGAACGATCCTCGTCGGCATTTACAGCCGCTTCCCGGTATGGAACATCCCTCCGGAGCGCGTCGACTGGCTTCGCCAGCAGTTTCCAGCGCACACGTTTCTGCACGCGCGCAATGAAGACGAGGCGCTCGCGATGATCGGCAAGGCCGACATCGTCTTCACGGTGGAGATGCGGCGGCCCGTTCTCGAAGCGGCGGAACATGTGAAATGGATTCACAGTCCGGCGGCGGGGCTCGGCGCGATGCTCTTCCCGGCGATGATCGAGTCTTCGATCGTCATGACCAACTCACGAGGACTGAGCGCCGACACTATCGCCGAACACGTCCTGCTCGTCGTGCTGGCTATGTTTCGAAAGCTGCCGCAGTGCATCGACGCCCAGCGATCGCGCGAATGGGTACAATCGGCCGTCGCGACCGGGCCGGCGATCAGGACGATTGCCGGTTCGCGCGTCCTGCTCATTGGACTCGGCGCGATCGGTAACGCGACCGGCCAGCGGCTGGCCGCGCTGTCGGCGCGAATCGACGCGGTACGTCGTCGATCGGACGCGCCGCGTCCATCCTGGGTCGAGCGTGTCGTCTCCCCCGATCGTTTCGCCGAGCTGCTGCCAACCGCCGACGTCGTCGTGCTCGCCGCCCCGCAAACACCGGCGACCCGACACTTGATCGGCCGACGTGAGCTCGACGCGATGCGGCCAGGATCCCTTCTCGTGAACGTCAGCCGCGGTGCGCTCGTCGACGAGACCGCCCTGGTCGAGGCGTTGACCGCACCTGCAGCCACGCGCCGGCTGTCAGGCGCAGCGCTCGACGTCTTCGAGCACGAGCCGCTCCCGCCCGACAGCCCGCTTTGGTCGCTGCCCAACGTCCTGATTACCCCGCACATCGCCGGATTCCGCCCGGATCACTGGGAGGCAGTAACCTCCCTCTTTGCCGACAACCTCCGCCGCTTCGACGCCGGCCAAGAACTGCTCAATGTCGTGGACAAGAGAGAGGGATACTGAAAATGCTGAAGGTTGAATGCTGAATGTTGAATGTTGAACGAGCCGTCATTCAGCATTCAAAATTCAGCCTTCAGCATTTTGTGTAATATCCCCAGCTATGGCACATGTGCAGCAGCCGCAGACGGTCACTCCCACGGCGCCCAAGTTTCAGCCCTACGTCAAAGCGACGGAATCGCCGGCGGAATTCACCATCAAGGCGGTCATCCTTGGGATCGTCTTCGGATTGATCTTTGGAGCCTCGACCGTCTATCTCGGCCTGCGTGCCGGGTTGACGGTCAGCGCCTCCATTCCGATTGCCGTGCTCGCTATCTCGGTGCTGAAACGGCTCGGCGGCTCGACGATCCTCGAGAACAACATCGTCCAGACGATTGGATCGGCTGGCGAGTCCCTCGCGTCCGGCGTGGTTTTCACGATTCCCGCCTTGATCTTCCTGGCTCCATACGGACCGGCGTATTTCAACTACTGGCAAATCACACTGCTGGCGATTGCTGGCGGGATCCTCGGCGTTCTGATGATGATCCCGCTTCGCAGGGCGCTCATCGAAAAAGAACACGGGGTGCTGCCCTATCCCGAGGGGACGGCGTGCGCCGACGTGCTGGTCGCCGGCG
Organism: Vicinamibacterales bacterium; assembly: GCA_051986585.1. GTDB lineage: Bacteria > Acidobacteriota > Vicinamibacteria > Vicinamibacterales > 2-12-FULL-66-21 > JALZOC01. Next base: position 3,637 of record JBPYFA010000504.1, read on the forward strand.
AACGCGGCGGGGCGCTCGCGAAGACCGTGTTCATGGGGCTCGGAACGGGAGCGATCTGGAAGTCGATCTCATGGATCTTCCAGCTGTTTCCGACGGCCATCGGCTACACGATGTCGCGTACTGGAGTATTTCCAAACGCGACGCTCAACGTCGATCTCTCGCCGGAGTACATGGGTGTGGGCTACGTGATCGGGCCGAGAATTGCGGGCGTGATGTTCGCAGGCGGCGTGTTGTCGTGGCTCGTGCTACTGCCGTTGCTGACGATCCTCGGCAACTACATGACCGTGCCATTCCCGCCCGTGCCGGCAAGCGGGTTGCGCATCGACCAGATGTCTGCCCGCCAGCTGTGGAGCGCCTACATTCGCTATACGGGCGCCGGGGCGGTGCTGGCGGCCGGCCTGATCACGCTGGCGAGAACACTTCCCACGATCGTTTCGTCCTTCCGGGAGAGCGTCAAGGAGTTGGGCGCAGGAACCGCGGCGGGCGGACGGCTGCGCACCGACCACGACATGCCCTTGACAGTGGTGCTCGTCGGTTCACTGCTGCTGGCGCTGTTCCTCGCTGTCACACCCGGCATGCCGATGCAGTGGAACTTCGTCGCCGCGGTCCTCATCGTCATCTTTGGGTTCTTCTTCGTCACGGTGTCGTCCCGAATCACGGGTCTCATCGGCAACTCATCGAACCCGATCTCGGGCATGACGATCGCGACGCTGATCATGACGTGCAGCATCTTTGTTGCCGCTGGCTGGCTTGGCGATATCTACGCACCGATCGCGCTCGGGGTGGGCGCCGTCGTCTGCATAGCGGCCGCGATTGCCGGGGCGACGTCGCAGGATTTGAAGACCGGCTTCCTGGTAGGCGCCACGCCGATTCGTCAGCAGCTCGGACTCGTGATCGGGGTTGTCGCCGCGTCGTTCGTGATCGGAATCACCACACTCTATTTGCACCGCATCATGACGATTGGATCGCCGTCACTGCCGGCGCCGCAGGCGACGTTGATGGCGACGATCATCAAGGGACTTCTCAGCCAGAACCTGCCGTGGGGTCTCGTGCTCGTCGGCGTGTTCATCTCCGTCACCCTCGAATTGTGCGGAATCCGATCGCTGTCGTTTGCCGTCGGTTCATATCTGCCGATCGCGACCACCGCGCCCATCTTCGTTGGCGGAATCGTACGCTGGATCGTCGAACGCAAGACCGGCCAGTCGCAGGAATCCGAGATCAGCGCCGGCACGCTGTTCAGCTCGGGACTCATTGCCGGCGGCTCACTGGCCGGCATTCTCTACGCCGCGTTGTTCGGCAGGAACATAATCCCGGCGGCAGACGACGCGGACACTGCCGGACTGCTTCCTTTCCTGCATAATGGAACCGTAGGCACCATCGCAGGCGGATTGTTGTTCCTCGCGCTCGCGGTCGTGCTCACGAGGGCAGGACGCAAGAATCTTGAATAGGGTCTACTGGCTGGCGTTCGGAGCTCTGCTGCTCGTTGCGGCCCCGGCGGCGGCACAACCACTCGACCGAATCGCAACGACGGCCGATGCCCTCGTCGCGAATCCACTCTTTTTCAATGGCAAGCGGGTCGTCCTGCGTCATGCGGTGAAGGAGAACGGCCGCCTGTCGGAACTCGATGGCACCGCGAAGCCGGTCTACGTCTTCTGGCGCGACAAGAGCGCAGGTTCCGATGGCGAGATCCGCGCCGACTTCTACGATCTGGGACGAATGGTCGAGGGCGATCAGCGGTTCAGCTCGTACGACTTCACGCCGGTCCTCGAGGCGGCCAGCCATGGGCATTGGCCCGGACGTGACCAGGTGTTCGTCCTGCTCGCCGCGACGTTCGTCGACTCGCCGGCGTCGACCGCGGCGACGATTCGTTCGATTGCGCTGTCGCCCGAGCAATTCGACAACAAGAATGTCACGCTCGTCGGCCGGTTCAGAGGCCGCAATCTCTTCGGCGACCTGCCGCAGGGAGTCGCGAAGAGCAAATGGGACTTCGTGCTGCAGTCCGCTGATGCCGCGATCTGGATCACGGGCCTGCGCCCCAAGGGAAAGGACTTCGAGTTCGATCCGTCCGAGCATCTCGACACGGGCAAGTGGCTCGAGGTGAAGGGCACCGTGCAGCGGGACGGTACTGCCGTCTGGATTGCGGGGGAATCCATTCGACTGACTGCGGCCCCAACCGAAGGTCCGGTGGAAGTGGCAGGGCCACCTGTCCCTGCTGAACCGCCACCGTCGGTCATCTTCAGCGCGCCGCTCGGCGACGATACCGACTTCCCGACCGGCGGGCACATCAAGATTCAGTTCTCGCGCGACATGAAACCGGAGAGCTTCCGTAACCACGTCCGCATCCATTACGGCGGAGCCACTCCGCCTCCGACCGCGCCCCCAACTTTCACGGTCGCGTACAACGACGGCAACCGATCCATTGACATAAAGTTCAAGGATCCGCTCGCCTCGTTCCAGGTCGTGGTCGTCGAGTTGACCGAGGGCATTGTCGCTATCGACAACCAGCCGATGAAGCCCTGGACGCTGAAATTCACCACAGGGCAATAAGAAGCCCCTGCGGCCCCGAGCGACCCTTCGACAGGGCGCTCAGATCGCGAAGTAGCAGAGAGAGCGGGCGGGCGGGGGGCTCAAGCGCGGTGAAGGAAAGCGAACAACAGACAAGAGAAGGCATACGAACATGGATGTCCTGACGACGCTTGGGCGGACGATGGGGTTTTCGTTTGCGGCAGGGCTGAATCTCTACGCGACCGTGGCGATTTTGGGATTGGCCAGTCGATTCGACTGGGTTGATCTGCCGCCCCAGTTCAAGGTGTTCGACAACGACATCGTGATCGCGGCAGCCATCGTGATGTATGTGATCGAGTTCTTCGCTGACAAGATTCCATGGCTGGATTCGATGTGGGACGCCGTGCACACCGTCATCAGGCCGGTCGGCGGCGCGTTGATCGCCGTGGCAACGCTTGGGCATGCGAATCCGACGGTTCAGGGGCTGGTCGCGCTGCTCGGCGGATCGCTGGCTGCCAGCACACACTTGACCAAGGCCGGCACCCGCGCGGTCGCGAATGCGAGCCCCGAGCCGTTTACGAATTGGATTCTCAGCTTCGCGGAGGACGTATTCGTCGTGGGTCTCGGGTTTGTGGCGTTGAAATACCCGGCCGTCGCTGCGCTCGTGGTGGTCGTCGGTGTTGTGCTGATGGTGATCTTCGCGGCGTGGATCATTCGTGCCGTGCGGAGGCGCTGGTCTCACCCGCCCGGCGTGGCTGCCGCCTGATCGCTGCGGGCGACTGGCACCTACGTCAACAGACTCGCGACCCTGTCGCGTACGGTGGACACGAGCCGATCGCGATCCTCCATCGCCATCCCCGCGGTCTCGACCGGTGCGCCGATGCGGACGCGCACGGTCACCGGGTAGATCACCGGGCTGCCTTTGCGCATCGCGCTGCGCGCGCCGCTGATGCCGATTGGCACCACCGGCGCCTGCCCTTTGATCGCCATGATGAAGCCACCCTTCTTGAACGGGAGCAGCTGACCGCTACGGCTGCGCGTGCCTTCGGGAAAGATCAAAAACGAGTTTCCAGCACGAAGCGCCTCGGCGGCGCGGTCGATCGCCGGAAGGCTCTGTTCCGGGTTTCCTCGTTCGAGCGGAATGAACCCCGCGAGATCGAAGGCGCGCACGAGGATCGGTAATTTGCGCAGCTCAGCCTTGTAGAGAATGCGCAGGCGGGGGAACAGCGGGCAAAGCGTGTCGAAGATGATTGGCGGCTCGACGTTGCTCGTGTGATTGACCGCATACACCGCCGCCCGGCCTCGCTCGATATGTTCCGCTCCGTCAACCTGGATTTTGATTCCGCTCAACCACAGCCCGAGCCTGACGCCAAGATGCCCGACACGGTACAACAGCGCCACTCGCCCGAAGAGGAGCGCGATCACCAGAAAGAGCGGGCCGATGAGGAGAACGTATAACGAAATCGTGAGGTAGGTCAGTATCGAGCGGAACGCTGGAAGCATAAAAAGAAAGGGACGGGACTCTTTCGACTGAGTGAAAGAACCCGTCCCTTGATGTTGCGAGCCGTGCTGACCAGCGTGATCGATTACGAGGCCTTCGCGGTACGCCGCGCACTGACGCGCGTGGTCGCCGTCGCCTTGGCCGCCTTCGCCCTGGCAATCGATCGGTTTTTGGTCGTGAAGCACCGATCGAGCGCACGATCGACCTTTTCTTCGATCGCTGCGGTGATCTCGTGAGAGACCTCGGAGATTTCCGACACGACCAGGAACTTGGCCCGATCCAGCATTCGCTTCTCACGGAAGGAGAGATTCTTCGATCGCGAGAGGAACGTCAGGCTCTTGAGCACTTCCACGACATCGTAAATCGATCCCGTCCGCATCCGATCCGAATTGTCCTTGAAGCGTCCTTTCCAGTTCTGATGATTGTCGATCTTGCCGTCGCCAAGGAGGGAGAACAACCGCTCGATTTCTTCGTCGTTGATCGCGCGCCGGAGGCCGACGCCATCGACGTTATCAACGGGTACGAGTACGGTCGTATCGTTGGCGACCATTCGCAGATGATAGAACCCGCAAGTTGTTCCCAGGATGGTTTTGGTTTCGATGCCCTGAACGACGCCGAGTCCGTGGTTTGGGTAAATGACCTTGTCACCGACCTGGAATGTCACATGTCCCCCACTGAGTAGAGTGTGTAGGCTGGGTGGTACGCCCGATGAGCAGTCCTTTAAGTATAGCGGAACAGATTCGGGCAGGCAACGAAAAACCCACAAAAAATGGCCGTTTTTTGGCATTTTCGTGCACCTTTCAGGTGCACACGAGGCAGACTTTTTGAGCCACCGCGTCGCATTTCCCGGCAATTGTTCCCTGTCTAA
>JBPYFA010000505.1:0-10812 GCA_051986585.1 Vicinamibacterales bacterium
CGGCTCGGCGGAGAGGAGTTCGTGCTCCTGCTCTCGGGCGCAAAGTTTGCCGACGCGCTTGCCATCGGTGAAGAACTTCGACGCCTGGTGCAGGATGCCCGGCTGGTTGTCGGCTGGGACGTGTCAATCAGCGTCGGCGTCGTGGAGCTCGCACACGAGCAGTCCATTGCCGATTGGATCGCAGAAGCCGATGCAGCGCTGTATCAGGCGAAACGGTCAGGACGAAACCGGGTGTCAGGCCGCAGCGGCGATCAGTCCCGGTTCGGCGTGACGAACCCGCGCGACAACCGCCTGCCCTTTCCCGCTCGCATCTCCTGACGCACCGATCGATTCCGTTCATCCCTGAAAGAACTCCCGCGCTCTGGCACTACCTGAGTAAGAGCGCCGCGCCAGCGGCGCGAAAGGAACTACTCATCGTGTCAGTTCGTGTTCATGCGCTGCGCGCTCTCCTCGTTGTCTCGCTGACATTTGCCGCGATCGCGGCCACGCCGCTCAAGAAGGCCGCGGCCGCGTCGTGTCCATCGTGTCTCGCGTGTGCCGGCGACACGCAGCGTCCGCGCGCCCTGCAGGTGTGGCTGTTCAACCAGTCGCGGCTGAAGGATGCCGACATCGCCGACATCCTGGAAACCGCCAATCGAATCTGGATGCCGTACGGGATCTCAATGGTGCCCGAAAACACCGCGGAGGCGATCAAGGTCGTCGTCTCCGCTCAGCAGATGCGATCCGACACATCCTCGCAATCGTTGGCGCTCGGCGACACGCTCTTCAGCAACGGCCACGCGACGCCGTATATGCATTTGTGGTTGGGTGGCGCCGAGGCGCTGGCGGTTGGCGCCGAGATTGAAGGGCGGACATTCACGTCACGTTCGCTCGACGAGCGCGATGCCATTCTGCGACAGATGCTGGGCGTGGCGCTCGCCCACGAACTCGCCCACTACCTGCTCGACTCGTCCAGCCACTCATCGGCCGGACTGCTCCGCCCGACACTAGGCGTCGACGATCTCGCCCACCCGAGGATTGCGCATCTGCGGCTGACCGCTGACCAGCAGCGGCTGATGTGTTCGCGCGACCTTGCGCCGCTGACGGCTCAGGACCGCACGGCCGCGGAGACACACCGGTCCAATTGAGGCCGCGGACCTATACGGAAGGCGGACGGACACCGGAGCAGGACGCCGCGGAAGAACAGCGATGAACACGGATCTTGGTTCATCGGCAGAGCTCTGTGATCGCTCCCTCCGTATGATCTCGCGGGATGTCGGACGACGTGGTTTGGGGGGACGGCTACTGTAGTGCCCGCGTGAGCCAGAGCCGTGCGGCGGCCCACTCGCGTTTAACCGTGGCGGGGGATACGCTCAGGGCTTCGGCGGTTTCCTCGACCGTCATGCCACCGAGGAAGCGGCACTCGACGATCAGCGCTTGTCGCCGGTTCAGTGTGCGCAAACGCGTCAGCGCCTGATCGATGGCGAGCGCAGCTTCGGTTGGAAATCCACCGGCATCACGAACATCGTCGACGAGCGGCATCAGCGCCTGGCCGCCGCCGCGCTTCTGACGTTTGCGCGCGACGGCGTGGTCGATCAGGATGCGGCGCATCGCCTGCACCGCGATCGCGAGGTAATGCGATCGATTCTTCCAGATGATCCGATCGAGCTTGTTCACCTCGAGCCAGGTTTCGTGCACGAGCGCGGTCGCGCTCAGGATGTGATCGCTGCGTTCGTTACGGAGCTTGCCGGCGGCGATTCTTCGCAGCTCGTCGTACACAATCGGCATCATTTCTTCCATCGCTGGATAGGCCCCAACCAATCGAAATATTTCGGATGTCGCTGGCGGCAGACCAGGAAGACGTAGAATGCGTCCGAACACACAGCGCCCCCGGGAGTTGATTCAGCGGAAGGAGTACCTATGCGTCCGCAGGCTTTGCTCCTCGTCGTTCTCCTGGCCACTGCCTCGATTGCACGCGCGCAAACACCACCGCCGCCATCACCGCCGCAACCCCCGCCGGCTCCCCAGCGGGATAACCAGGGACAGCAGAAAACGGGCACCGCCCGTCTGAGTGGCCGGGTGACGGCCGGAGATACCGGCAAACCGATTCGACGCGCCCAGGTGCGGGCATCGTCACCCGACGATCCGCAGGGGCGATCGATTTCAACCGATGCCGATGGCCGCTGGGAACTGAAAGGCCTGCCCGCCGGCAGTTACCGGCTCCGGATCGACAAAGGCGGCTACGTCGCGATCTTTTATGGTCAGCAGCGCCCGTTCGCGCAGGGCAAAGTGGTGGATCTGTCGGACGGCCAGAGCGTCGACAAACTTGACGTCGCGCTGCCACGGGCTGGCGTGATCACCGGCACCGTGCTGGATGAATTCGGCGAGCCGGTGACCGGTGCGCGCGTGACCGCGCTCAGGTACGGCTACTTGAACGGGCAACGGCGATTGATGAACGTCGGAACCGGCGGGCTCACCGACGATGTCGGCCAATATCGACTGCACGGCCTGACGCCCGGCGAATATGTGCTCTCGGCGACCATGGGACCTGGATTCCTGATGACCAACTCGGACGACAAGATGGGATATGCCACAACCTACTACCCAGGAACAGCGGTCGTTAACGAAGCGCAGCGCGTCCGCGTGAATGAAGGCCAGGAAATCCAGCAGATCGGTTTTGGCTTGATTGCGACTCGCGTCGCCACCGTCTCGGGAACGGCGGTGAACTCCGCGGGGAAGCCGATCAACCGCGGGTTCATTTCGGTGACGTCGTTCGGCGACGGCGGCATGCCGATGGGGTTTGGCACGCAGCTCAAGCCGGATGGTTCGTTTCAGTTCACGAATGTGGCCGCGGGGGAGTACCGCATCTCCGTTCAGTACACGCCGTCACAGGACGATGGCTTCCTGCTTGCGCCTGGGAGTTTGCCGGGAACCGAGTACGCGTCCCTTCCAGTGACGGTGGCCGGCCGCGACATCACCGGACTATCGCTGATCACGGCGACCGGCGGATCAGCGAGCGGACGGATCACGTTCGAAGGGGGAACGCCAGCAGCCGCGTCGCCGGCGCCGCTCACGATTTCCGCCATCCCGATGAGTTCCCAATTAAGCATGATGACGACCGGCGGCAGCGCCCGCGTGCGCGATGACTGGACGTTTGACGTGCCGGGCCTCTTCGATCGGCGGCGGCTGCGAATCAACGCGCCACCGCCCGGCTGGTATGTCAAAGCGGTGACCTACGAGGGCAACGACGTCACCGATACCGGCATTGATTTCACACAGGGCCAGAAGATCTCGAATGTGCAGATCGTGCTGACCCAGCGGACACCTACCATCGGTGGCGTCGTTCTCGACGCGCACGATAAGCCCGTCAGCGATTATGTCGTCGCCGCCTTTGCTGCCGATTCAGCCAAGTGGGGTTACCTGACGCGCTACGTCCGGACTGCGCGGCCGAACCAGGAGGGCCGATTCTCGGTGACCGACCTGCCGCCGGATGATTACTTCGTGGTCGCGCTCGATTACGTGGAGACGGGCGAAGAGAGCGACCCCGAGCAGCTGGAAAAATGGAAGTCGCTCGCGACCCGCATCACATTGGGCGAAGCGGAAAACAAATCACTGAATTTGAAGCTTTCGTCCCAAATGCCTTGACGGCCGCCATTTCCACTCGAAGGATGGGAGCCTGCGGAGTCAATTTCACTGTGAGTCGCTCAGCTGTAAGGTAAAGTGTCTGTGATGAAACGAGATGTCGCGGTGCCGCCCTGGAGCTGGATTTTCGGTGCCGCGACCGTGCTCGCGCTTTCGTCGACGGCCCAGGCCTACCGGATGACTGCACTCGGTCTGAAGGCGCCGAGCACCATCTCGGTAGGCTTGCTGCTTGCCCTCAACTTCACGTTGTGGTGGGTTCCGGCCGCGCTTACTCCAACGATCTTCCGTTTCGTGGACTGGCTCTCGCGCAAAGGGCTCTCCTGGATCCGGACGGTCGGCTACCACGCTGCCGCCGTCGCGCTGTTTTCGGTGATTAACTTTTCCGCGCTGTTCCTCGTGTATGCAATCCACTGGTGGAGGCAAGGCCGCTTCGCGACGATGCCGTGGGTGTCAACCGCGCAGCGCTACTATCTCGACAATCTCAATTGGACGCTCGTAACCTACGGCTCGATCGCCGCGCTCGCCTACTCGTTCAACCTGCGTCGGCGAAACGATGAGCGGGCGCTGCAGGTCGCGCGACTCGAAACTGAATTGGTCGAAGCGCGTTTGGGCGCCCTCGCCGGCGAACTGCAGCCGGAATTCCTCTACGGCGCACTGAACACCGTGTCGAGCCTCGTGCACACCAATCCCGATCGTGCCGATCGCGTCATCAGCAAGCTCGCAGATTTTCTCCGCCTCGTCCTCAATCGCACCGGAAGCATCGTCGGACCGCTGCAGGACGAACTGGAGTGCGTCGAGCGGTATCTCGAGATCGAGCAGATGCGAAATGGGCCCGGACTATCGGTGCAGCTTGAAATCGACCCCGAGACGCTGGACGCCGAGTTCCCGCCGATGACGTTGCACAGCATCGTGGAACTGCTCCTGGAACAACCGTCGGGTGAACCACAGTCTCCCAGTACCGCCTTGACGATCGAATCGAGCCAGCGCGACGGAAACCTGAGCGTGCGGATCAGCCGTACCGTTGAAGACACCGTACCCTCTCAGGTCGCGCAGACGCGACGTGCGAGCCGCCTCGCCGCAATCCGCGATCGCCTGCGGGATCTCTATGGCGACAAGAATGACGTCGGCCTGAACCTCGACGAGCGGTCGTCGGCAATCTCGATCAGCGTGCCATTCAGAACGGTGATGGTGGCGGAGTGAGAAAGGGCTGTGCGAGAGATCCTCTACGGCCTCTTGCCCGTCATCGTGTCCAGCTCGGAAAAGCCGTGAACGCCCGGACCGCCTATCGCTGGTAAATCACGACCGACCGCAGAACGTCACCGAACTCCGCACCGGCACGTCGAATCTCCTCTTCTCGTTCAGCATCTGAAAGCTCGGTCCGATGGATGACGCTGCAGAACGCGCTGATCGTCTCTCCCATCGCGGTCGTGGCAAATGTCCAGACATGAATGCCGCTGTAGCCGCTGCCCAAGCGATCGGCGAGCGGTGACGGCGCGTTCCACGAAGCAAAGCTCGGTGCCGTGATTTCGAACCAAATCCACAAGCCGCCTGGGCGGGCGACCTGACCTGATTTGACCAGCCGCGGCTGGTTCAAAAACGATGGCCCGAGTCCAGCGGCGAGCGTGAACTGGTCGAGAGCCTGTCGGCTCAGCGGTTGGTCGAGGGTAAACGTCGACGGCGCTGGAGGTGAAATCGTCAGCGAGCGAATGCCGTTCGCGTCGTTGGAATAGAGCGTCAGACCATTGCCCGACTGCGTCACAGACCAGGCCCGCGAATAAGAAATGCGCACGCCCAAGGATGATGCAGGAAACGCGTCGGGCATCTGGATGACGCTGGCGATCACGGTTGGATCGACCGCGTCGGCGCGGCGGTCCGCTCCAAACGCGTTCGGCCAGCCAAGCGGCACGAGCGCATCGCCATTGAACAGCGCGGGAGTTAGGGGTGTGGCGCCGCTTGGGCCGGTGCCATTTGCTGACCCGAGCGTGTACGACATCTGAACCGAGATGACGACGGGCACCGGCATTCCGTCTTTCAAGCCAGGACGGAATCGCCACTGCTTCAGCGTGCTGGCCGACTGTTGGTCGAGACCGTACACGCTGTCGAGCGAGCGCGTCACACGGACCTGGCCGACCGACCCGTCGACTTGGACGACGCATTCGAGTTCGACGAGGCCCTGGATGCGGGCTCGCATCGCTTCGCCTGTGTAGTTGGGCTTTGTCTCGTGCACGAGAACCGGGGCGGTGACGTCCTCGCCTGGTCGCAGCGTGCCTGATGGAGGCCAAACCTGATCAGCAACTTGAACCTGGGGCTCGGGCGTGAATGGAGTAAAGAGCGAAGCGACGGAGAGAATGAGCGCGAAGAGTCCACGCATCGCGTCCTCCCGAACTTCCTAAAGCCTTACTGCAGCGTGAAATTGACGGTCACCGTCATCACAACCGGAACGGGCTTGCCGTTGACGATGCTGGGCGTGAATTCCCACTGCCGCACCGCGGTCAGCGCCGCCTCGTCGAGTTCGGGAATCGAGCGCAGCACTCTCGCATCATGCACGTGCCCTTCGGTGTCGAGTGCGACCTCGATCACGACGACGCCTTGAATCTTCGCCGCCATCGCGTCAGGAGGATACACCGGCCGAACGTCCTTGGTCTTCGTCGGTGCTCGCATCCCGAGCTCCGGCGAAGTCACAGGAGCTTGAGATGAAGCCGGCGGTGGGGGCGGAGGTGGTGGTGGCAGCGCGACGCCCTTCCCTTCGCTGTCGAGGCCAACGCGCTGGTTCCTCAATTCGAGTGCACGATTGCGGAGCACATCGGCCTGGGCGAGAAGATCTTTCTTCTGAGCCGGGTCGGTCACCAGATCCGCTTGTACTCGCAGCAGCAGGTTCTTGTAGGTCAGCGCATCGACGTAGTCCGGCTTCAGCGCCAGCGCCCGATCGGTCGCAGCAATGCCGCTGAGCACGTAGCGATACCGATCCGCCGAGGGCAACTTCTGATCGCGGTACGCCTTTTCCCAGTAGTACGTCGCGATGATCTGTGGCGAGGTCGAATCGGTCGGATCGAGCTGCTCGATCGCCTCGAGCGACTCGATCGTCTTGTCGAAGTTCCCCTGCCGATTGTAGAAGCCCGCGAGACTGGTCAGGATCGTTTTGTCCTTCGGTTCGACCGATTTCGCGCGCAAGAGCGTCGCCTCAGCGTCGCCCACGGCGCCGCGATCCTCTTGCAGCTTGGAGAGCTCGCGGTACGCGGCCATGCCATTTGGGAATTTGGCGATGCGCTGGGTCAATTCCGCTTCCCGCGCGGCCGGATCGCTCTTGACGGTCGGATCGACAACGCGATCGCGCGGCGGTTGGGACTGGGGAGATACCGCGAATGCCAACGACAGGATCAGTTCTGGAAGCATCGTGGCCCCCAATTCACCAATTCACGAATTCGCGCACGCACCAATTGAAATCATACGCCTTAGCCCCCAATCCCGACGATGGTGGCGCGCTCGCGGTTTCAACCATAATGAAAGCACCTCAGGCGTGCATACTACCGATGAGCCAGCGACGATGACGACGCCCTTCCGCGCCAAACCTCTCGGATGAACGATCAGTCCCGCACTTGGCCGGCCGCAGCAATGGCGGCCGTGCTGCTCGTGGCCGCATTCGCAGTCTACTGGCCCGCTATTCACGGCCAGTTCATTTGGGATGACGTCGTCTCCATCACCGCGAACCCGCTCGTGCGGGCGAGCGATGGCCTGTATCGGATCTGGTTTACCAGCGAACCGATCGATTACTGGCCGGTGACCAATTCGCTGTACTGGGCGGAGTGGCGCCTTTGGGGCATGAATCCTACCGGCTACCACGCCGTGAACATCCTGCTGCACGCGGCCAACGCGCTGGTCTTCTGGATATTGCTGCGCCGTATGTCGGTTCCTGCTGCCTGGGTCGCCGCGCTGTTGTTCGTCGTGCATCCCCTCAACGCCGAATCGGTGGCATGGATCGCAGAGGGCAAGAACACCTTGTCGTTGTTCTTCCTGTTGCTGTCGACGCTTGCATTCGTCGACAGTGAACCTGGTACCGCCGCACAACAGGAGCCAGGCAGGGGACAACAGTCGTCGTCGCGTCGAGCCAAATCTCGGAATCTGTCACCCCAGGTTGAAATACTGCCCCCACCGAAGCCACGACACTGGCTGTACGTGGTGAGCGTCGCGTGTTTCCTGGTCGCAATGTTGAGCAAGGGCTCGGTGGCGATGCTTCCCGGCATTCTGCTGACGCTCGCTTGGTGGCGCCGCGGACGGATCGCGTGGCGAGACGTCGCTCGCGTTCTTCCCTTCCTGCTGATTGCGATCGGTTTGACAGCGGTCAACATCTGGTTTCAGACCCGTCATGTCTCGACTGCCTTGCGCGCTGTTTCGCTGGTCCAGCGCGTGCTCGGCGCCGGCGCGATCCTCTGGTTTTATCTGTTCAAGGCGCTTCTGCCCATCAAGCTGACATTCGTCTATCCGCAGTGGGACATCCGCGCAGACGATCTCCGTTGGTGGCTGCCGTCTATCGGCGCGATTGCAACCACCATCCTCCTCTGGTGGAAACGTCACACAGCTGCTGGTCGATCGCTCCTGGCCATGTGGATCGTGTTTGGCTTCGCCCTGGTGCCGGTGATGGGCCTGACCGACGCCTACTACATGCGCTACTCGCTGGTCGCGGATCGATACGCCTATATCGCACTCTTGCCGGTGATGGCGGCGGTGGGCGCGGCACTCGACGCTCTGGCGAAAGCTGCCCGTCCGGCAGTGGCCGACACATCGATCCGCCAAGCGCTGCTCACCGCTGCCGCCGCCGTGCTGGCGGTTGCGCTGGGGATCACAACCTGGAATCACAGCCACCGGTATGCGGACGCCGACACGCTGTGGACAGCCACTCTCCAACAGAATCCGCTGTGCTGGTTGTGCGATGTCAACCTCGCGGTACCGCTGGTTGCGAGCGGACAACCGGGAGATCTGCAACGGGCGATGGACCATCTGCACGCCGCGATTCGAGCCAACCCGGATGCGCCCGAAAGCCATGATGGTCTGGGTGTCGCGCTTCAGAAAGCAGGGCGATTCGAAGAAGCGATTGCGGAACACGAACGGGCACTGGCGCTCAACCCGCGCTTTCGCGAAGCGCGCGCCAATCTCGTGATCGCCCGCGAGCATTTCGGCGTCGCCCTCGCGCAAGCGGGGCGATTCGAGGACGCGGCCGCAGTACTGCGCCTGGCGGTGCAGGACGCGCCCGATCATGCGTCGACCCGTCGCGATCTTGCCGATGCGCTTCTGCAATTGGACCGCATCGACGAGGCCTTTTCGCAATTGCAGACCGCGATCCGGCTCGATCCGTCGTCAGCGGACAATCACGAGACGCTCGCTCGATTGTACCGAAGGGCGCAGCGCCAAAAGGAGGCGATCGCCGAGTACCGGGAGGCGGTCCGACTCGCTCCCAACGACGCTGACGCGCACAATAATCTCGGCGCGGCGCTGCTCGAAGACAATCAGCTCGCTGAGGCCGCGCGCGAGTTGCGTGAAGCAATCCGGCTCAATCCACGATTACCATTTCCCCATCGCAATCTTGGCGTCACACTCGCCGAGATGAATCAGCTGGAGGAGGCTGCGGCTCACCTACGGGAGGCGCTCCGCCTCGACCCGTCGTTCGCCGATGCGCGCGCGAATCTGGACGAGGTCAGCGCCCGTATCCGGAAGAAATAAGTGCCTCTCGCGCAACAGTTGCTCGGTCAGCGACAGCGACTGTCGAACTGAGACGTGCCGACACGTATCTTCGAAGCTTCGCCGCTTCCACGTAACACGGTGGGTAGATCTCAGCGAGACACGTGACGCTCGAGATCGCAGAGAAGAACGCAGTCCGTTTCCTTGCTGCGAGAGACTCTCTGCGATCTCGACGCGAGACACTCAGCGGCCTCTGCGAGAGCCTAATTCGGCGTGCGCGGGTTGAAGGCGTCACACGAGACCGACGGATTCCAGTTGGTGAACGTCCCGTTAGGATTGTCCTTCCACGCCCACACGTGGAGCGTATAGAAGGGCGGAAGGCCGAACCGGTTCGGGCTGTCGAATAGATGGAACAGCTGTCCATTCAGCTCGGGCGGACCGGTGTGCTTCGGGTTCGACTCCCAATCGTCTTTCGTCACCAGGTAATCTGCACCGGTGATTCGGATACCACCGTCGGCAGTCGGTTCGAACAGGATGATTTCAGGCTGGGTGACATCGATCTCCTTGTCACCAACCAGGGCCATGTTCACGTAGTGCAGCCCCATCGCGCCGAATTCGCCGCCGCTGACGCAGCCAAAGGAGAGCTCGTATCCTTCACCCGGCCCTGAGACCGATGTAACGTTCTTGAATCGCGCCGTCGCAGTGCGAACCGCCTGGACGAGCTCGTTGTCTTGCGGATTCGGCTTCCGCGATTGCGAGGCCGCTGGACCGGCGTGATCGTGATCCTGCGCGAATGCGGGAGCCGCCGAGCCGGTGAATAAGAGTACGGCTGCCAACCCATGTGCAACCCATGTCGTGAATCGTCGAACCTGCATTGAAGAACCTCCTGACGCGTGTTGGATGATGGCGGTGCTTGTGAAAATGGACACGCGGACAGGAACCTGCTGTGCGCCCGCATGGCTGCCATCACCCGTGAAAGCCACGACGGGCCCCAGAAGGGCTCAGACGACGTGCACTCAGCTGTCCGAGTTGTCTACTCGAGTAATCGAAACGACGTCGGCAAAGACGTCACGTGGAATGCGAGAGATGGGATGATCGCTGATGTCGATCACGTTTGCGATCGCTGGCGGGTTTCGAATCGCTGTGCCGATCATCTGGATGGACGCTGTTTCGGTCGCGGTTGCGACAGGATGCACCTGGAAGTAGGACTGAACGCGTAAGGTGCTTACGTCATGCGCCCGGTCGCGATCTCCGAGACCGCGATTTTCGCCGGAAAAATGACTGCCGAAAGGTGGTACGGGTTGTGCGACTGCAATTGCGGGAATCTGTGTCCAATTGCTTCGAACGCCGCTGCTTGGTTAAGCTGATCAGGTCGTAGATGGATCTCGTCCGCCGGCATCTCCGCTTGTTCGCGACCGCGTGGATCCTGTTTCAGGCCACGTCGTTGTCGGCGCTCGTCCCGCGGGCATGCTGTCTGGCGCATCAGATGGCCGCGCTCGCGGATTGTCACGATCAGGC
>JBPYFA010000506.1:0-38719 GCA_051986585.1 Vicinamibacterales bacterium
AAACGAACCCTGTAGAACCCAAGAACCGAACCCTGTAGAACCCCGTAGAACCCAGTAGAACCCTGCAGAACCCAGTCTGGGTCCACTCCGTATAAGTTCGGAGGAGAATTCAGCTATGAGTGCGATGATCACGCGTGCGCGCCAGATGGCGTTCGTGCTGCCGGTGCTCGTCATGGGCTCGCTTGCCGCGAGCGGCTGCGACATCGCCATGGCGGACTTCAAACAGAAGGAAACCGTCGAATGGCGTAAGACGTATGAGCTGCAGCCCGGCGGGCGCCTCGAAATCAGCAACGTAAACGGCAAGATCGACGTCGAGCCGGCCACTGGCGGCTCGGTTGAAGTCGTTGCCGAGAAATCGGCCCGGGCCGCATCCGTTGAAGCGGCGAAGGCGGCACTCCAGCGAATCGAGATCCAGGAGAACGTTTCCCCCACGAACGTTCGCCTTGAAACCAAGTTGCCGCGCAACACCGGCGGGTTCTTCAACGGTTCCAACCAGCAAGTCCACTACATCGTCAAAGTGCCGCCATCGCTCGATGTTCGATTCTCGACCGTGAATGGCGGCATCGAGCTCAGTGGCCTCAAAGGCCGGATCACGGCCGAAACGACCAACGGCGGAGTGAAGGCTCACGATGTCTCGGGAGCGATCGACGCGTCGACGACCAACGGTGGGGTTGAAGTGGAGCTGGCGAAGGTTGCCGACTCGGGCGTGAAGTTGGGATGCACGAATGGCGGCATCGAGCTGAAGTTGCCGTCGGATGCGAAGGCAACCATTTCGGCCCGCATCACCAACGGCGGCATCAACACCGATGGCGTCAACATCGAGACCGTCGGCGACGTGTCGCGCCGGCGTCTCGAAGGGCGCATGAACGGTGGCGGACCGCGAATCGATCTCGAAGGCACCAACGGCGGGATCCGGATCGCGTCGCGATAGTCGTGGTGCTGACGGTCGAGGGCGCGGTGTAAAGGCGAACTCCGGCTGCAGAACCCGTATAATGAATTACGACGCATGTCGGACCGGAAATACAGACAGCGGGGATATCAGGACGAGCCGGGGCCGTCCAGGCCCGAGCGGAAGCCCGCGGAAAAGAAGGAATATGCGCCGCGTGGCCAGCCGCCGACGGCGCCGAAGACCTTCAACATGCCGGGCTTTCGCGAGGTCGTCCGCTGCCGCGGCTGCGGCAACGAGCTGACGGTCGCGTCGGCCTGGAGCGCGGAAGGGAAATGCGCACGGTGCGGAGCAGAGCTTCACACCTGCGCACAATGTCTGAACTTCGATACCGGATCGCCGCTCGAGTGCCAGCAGCCCATTCCCGCACGCATCTCGCCGAAAGATCGCCGCAACACGTGCACCTACTTCGAACCTCGAACCACTGTCGAACGCGAAACCAAATCCGCGCCTCCCGCAAGCGCGCGAAAAGCCTTCGACGATCTCTTCAAATAAGCGTGAAGGTCGGCCTGGTCAGCGTCTTCGTGACGACCGCGATTGTCGCGGCCGCCGCCCGAGCGAGCCAGGCGACGGTTCAGTCGCGCGCGCCGATGAGCAAGTATCGCGTCGTGCACGTGTACCCTCACGATCCCGAGGCGTTTACCCAGGGGCTCGTCTATCTCGACGGTTTTCTATACGAAGGGACCGGTCTGAATGGCCGTTCGTCGATTCGCAAGGTCAAGCTCGAGAACGGCGAGGTCGTTCAGATTCAAAAGGTGGATTCGCAGTACTTCGGGGAAGGCATTGCCGTAAAGGGAGACACGATCTACGAATTGACCTGGCAGTCCGAAATTGGATTTCTGTACGATCGCGCCACGTTCAAGCGCAAGGGTACCTTCAACTACAAGGGCGAGGGGTGGGGTCTTACGACCGACGGCCATCGGCTGATCATGAGCGACGGGACCGCGTTCCTGAGGTTCCTCGATCCGGTTACGCTGAAGGAACTGTCGCGCATCCAGGTCAAGGATGGGACGACACCGGTCGCCAATTTGAACGAACTGGAGTACGTCAAGGGCGAAATCTTCGCCAACGTCTGGCAGAGTCACCGGATTGCGCGCATCTCACCAAAAACCGGTCGTGTGACCGGATGGCTGGATCTCGAAGGGCTGCTTACGCCACGCGAGGCGCAACAGGCTGATGTGTTGAACGGCATCGCCTACGACGCGGCCGGCGATCGATTGTTTGTGACGGGCAAGCTCTGGCCGAAGCTGTTTGAAATAAAGATTCAGTAGTGGTCAGTTTCCAGTTTCCAGTTACCAGCTTCCAGTTACCAGCTTCCAGTTACCAGTTCCCAGTTGCCAGTTCCCAGTTTCCAGTTTTCAGTTTTCAGTTTCGTTCCCAGTTCATCCGCACCTCACTGGAAACTGGCAACTGGAGACTGGCAACTGGAGACTGGAAACTGGGAACTGGGAACTGCCAACTGGAGACTGGAAACTGGAGACTGGCAACTCGAGTTCTAGCTCCCAGCCACAGTCTTCAGTGTCAACAGCGTCTTGTTCAGTGACTCTCGGGCGATCCGATCGACGATCGGGTTGGCCATCGGACGCAACAGGGTAGGCACGGGACGGCTCAGGCTCACCGATTCACACTCGACCAGCACTCCGCCGGGTACGGATTCGTAGCGCCAGTACGCGTTCAACCGCCAGAGGAACCCGTTGTCGTCGCCGGCGGGCTTCTCGCGCTCTTGCGGAGTTCCGGCATTTTCGAGTTCGGCAATTTTCGTGGCGACGCTGCGCGCACTCGCACGATTCGTCGTGAGACGCCGATACTCGACGAGATGCTCCGTGTTGTAGGTCACGGTGATCAGGTTTGTCCGTTGCAGCTTCATGTAGACCTGGACCCGATCGCCGTCGCGAGAGATCAACTTGGAGGCCAGCACGTCTTCGTAATGCTCGGATTCATGGCCGGCATTCTGTTCCAGCCGATCGACCAGCGCGGATACGGTCGTACCTGGAACGTATATCGCGCCGAGCCAATGATGAATCTTGCCGCTGTCCATCGACGGCGCATCGACTTTGATCGTTCGCGGTTGGCCGTGGAGGACTTCGTTGCGCCACCCTCGCGCCTCGCTCTCAGCATCGAGCGCGAAGAATTGACCGCCTGAGGAGGAGGCCGATCGATACCGTGCGTCGATCCGGCCCTCGTAGTCGTGCCAGGCGGCGATCGTGGACGCGCCAGGGCCTGCGTCCAGGACTGGTGCCGCGGCAACCAGCAGCAGAAGTCCAATCGGTGGTGCACTCCACACCGTGGCCTTCGAGTGACGCAGACTGAAGACGATCGCGTCGCTGAACAGAAAGTTGACCAGCGAGCACACCACAATCGCGATGAGATTCGAGACGACCGGATTGAGACCTCCGAAGCCGGTGAGCCATGCGGTCAACGTGATGTTGCCGAGCAATGAAATCGTTCCGTTCAGCACATGGAAGCGTACGAAGCGAACTGTCGTTTCTGCTGAGGACCCTGCCGGACGATCCCGCCATGTCCATCGCTGGTGCCACATGAAGTTGTGGATTACCGCCGACTCCACGGCGACGACGGTCGCGATCAGGTAATGGCATCCGAGATGAACGAGCGCGGCGATGATTGCCAGCTGCACCGCCATGCCCGCCATTCCGACAGCGTTGAATGCGAGCCAGCGGGTCAGCGGTGTGCCGACCTCCGGGGTATCGACTCGGGGCAAATTATTCGACGGCTGCGCCGCGCAATGGCTCGGCGGGTCAATGGATACAGGCATCTACCCAGGAAGGCGAAATCCGCGCGGCCGAGGGCTCATCACCCTTATAGGCCCGGTGCCGGCTTTGCCCGGATCACGCCCACCTGGACGAGAACTCCCGTAAAATCGAGAATTCGGCGCTCGTGGACGATTTGCCCGTCTCGCAGCGTGTAGACAAAGGCGCCGACGAACCTGACGCGACGGCCCGACGCCGGCAGCCCGAAGAAGTCGCCGGCATGTGTGCCTTCTACCGTCACCACCAGCACGACGCGATCGTTGTCGATGAGCACATCACGTTCCTTGAAATACAAGTCGGGGAAGGCCGTAAACCAGACCTTGTAGATGCGTTCAATGTCCCCGCGGCCCTCGAGGACGCCGCCCGTAGGGCTGATGACGACCGCATCCAGCGCATGGTCCGCGGCGAGCGCGACCGCGTCGTGGTTGTCCCACGCCGTTTCACGCCGCTTGAACATTGCCGAGATTTCTTCGCGGGTCATTAGCCGGTCCTTTCGAGGATTTCCGACGTATCCCGCGGCACTATAGGCCGTTACCCGAGCCGACTTCAACCGTGGGTGCGAAACGACCTGCGGCGTCGCGACTTCGTGCGGGTGCCATATAATCCGCGACTTATGCTCCTGAGCGACCGTAAGACCAGCTGGCGAGGCGTGACCGTGCTGCTGACGTTAGGCGCCTGCGTCATTACCATTGTCGGATCGATGGCGCAGCGGGGCGCCGTGCCGCCGCCATGGCCGGGACGGCAACCTGGAGGCGTGACGCTGCTTCCCAACGGATGGCGGATTGCGCCGGCTGGACGGCACGTTCAAATCGGCGATCTCCCACTCAATATGGCGCCGTCGGCTGACGGCCGTTTTCTCGTCATTACCAACAACGGATGGACGCATCCGACGCTGACCGTGTTCGACACGAAGAACGAGCAAGTGGTTGGGCGAGCCACAGTCGACAACGCGTGGCTCGGGCTGGCGTGGGCGCCAGACGGTTCTCATCTGTATTCAGCCGGAGCGGCCGAGAACGCCGTGTACGACTTCGCCTGGACGAACGGCTCGCTGAAGGAGGCCGGTCGAATTTCGATCGGACCGCCTGAGCGCAGAACTGGCGGTGAGCTGCTGAACGCCGGGTTCATCGGCGGGCTCGCAATCGCCCCGAGCGGTCAAACGCTTTATGCGGTCCAGGTGTTCGGCACTGCTGTCAGCGCCATCGATCTTCGCACTCGCAAGGAGATCAAGAAAGTGACGTTGCCAGCCGAGCCCTACACGGCAGTCGTCTCGGCCGATGGTCGTACCTTGTTTGTGTCCCTGTGGGGCGGGAGCAAAGTGCTCATGTTCGCCGCCGACACGTTGGAGCCGCTCGGTGAAATCGCCGTTGGGCCGCACCCTAACGCCATGCTTCTGTCCAAGGATGGCGGACGGCTCTTCGTCGCCTGCGCGAGCACGAACGCGGTATGGGTGGTCGATCTGCCATCGAAGACCGCGAAAGAACAGATCTCGCTAGCGCTGTATCCAAACGCCCCAGTCGGGACGACGCCCAATAGCCTGGCACTGTCGCCTGATGGGACGATGATGCTCGTCGCCAACGCCGATAACAACACGGTTGCGGTCGTCAATGTGCAGACGCCGGGCGCGAGCCGGGTTGAAGGCTGGGTTCCGGTCGGATGGTATCCGACTGGGGTGCAGTTTTCACGCGACGGCTCGCGGTTCTTCGTGCTGAACGGAAAGGGATTGACGAGCGAGCCGAATCCGCGCGGGCCACAGCCGGGCGGTGTGCGCCTGGAAGGGCGCTATACCGGCAACATGCTCCAGGGAGCCCTCTCGATCATTCAAACGCCCGACGTTCCGCAGCTGGCGTCTCTGACCCGCCGCGTTCTCGAACTTACGCCGTACAAGGAGGCGACCCGGCTGGCGCCAGCGGGCGCGCCGCTCGATAGTCCGATCCCACGTCGGGTCGGCGCCTCGTCGGCGATCAAGCACGTCTTCTATGTCATCCGCGAGAACCGGACCTACGACCAGGTGCTCGGCGACATCCCTCGCGGCAACGGTGATCCTTCGCTCACGCTCTTCGGTGCAGACGTCACGCCCAACGCGCATGCGCTCGCCCGGGAGTTCACCCAGTTCGACAATTTCTACGTCGACGCGGAGGTCAGCTACGACGGTCACGCATTTTCGATGGGCGCCTATGCGACCGACGTGGTGGAGAAGCTCTGGCCGACCAACTACGCCGGACGCGGTACTCCGTACCTGAGCGAAGGCGGATTCAACATTCGCGATCAGTATGGGAACTTCTCGGCACCACCGCTCGGTTATATCTGGGACTTCGCCAAGCGTGCCCACGTGTCCGTCCGCAGTTATGGGGAATTTGCCTCATGGCGGCGGCGGGGTGGAGAGGTCCGCGCCGATGTGCCCGGACTGGAAGGGCTGGTTCATCCGGCATACCCGCCGTTCGATCTTGGTGTACCGGATCAACAGCGGGCCGACATCTGGCTCGAGGAGTTTCGGGGCTTCGAACGTGACGGAACGCTGCCTCAGCTCTCGATCATTCGTCTCGGGAACGATCATACGAACGGGACAACGCCGGGGTCGCCCACCCCGCGCGCGATGGTGGCCGACAACGATCTGGCCCTCGGGAGGATCGTCGAGGCGATCACGCACAGCCGCTACTGGAAGGACTCCGCAATTTTCGTGCTTGAAGACGACGCCCAGAACGGCCCGGATCATGTTGACGCACATCGATCGGTGCTGCTTTCAATCAGTCCGTTCTCGCGGCGGCGATCGCTCGACAGCACGCTCTATACGACGACGGCCGTTCTGCGAACCATCGAGCTCATTCTCGGGTTGCCGCCGATGAGCCAATATGATGCCGCGGCAACGCCCATGTATGCGGCATTTCAACCGGCCGCCGACACGACGCCGTTTACCCATCTGCCGGCGCGCGTCTCGCTCGACGACAAGAACGACTGGTCGTCGCCCGGGGCGCGCGCGTCGCTCGCAATGAATCTTCGCGAGGCGGACATGGCGCCCGAGCTCGAGTTGAACGAGATTCTCTGGCGTTCCATTCGCGGCGCCGACGCGGTCATGCCGCCGCCGCGGCGTACGGGTTTCATCCGTTCCATCGGAGATGATGACGATGCAGGGGAAGAGAAGCGCGAGCGCGATAGCGCACGGGAACGCTAGCCGCAGCGCGAG
Source organism: Vicinamibacterales bacterium (assembly GCA_051986585.1). Taxonomy (GTDB): domain Bacteria; phylum Acidobacteriota; class Vicinamibacteria; order Vicinamibacterales; family 2-12-FULL-66-21; genus JALZOC01. Next base: position 6,896 of record JBPYFA010000506.1, read on the forward strand.
CACCACACGCACCGTGCGCGTCAGGCCGGCCCGGGGCTCCGACCGCACATTCGTGCTGAATACCACGGCGAGGCTTGCGGCATTCGGCCCGCCCGAATGGCGAACACCTGAAGAACTGGTCGAAGGCGAAGCGCGGACGCTGCGCGACTACTTTGAATCGCCCGACGATGGCTCACGGCTGTTGATTGCCGAAGCCGGCGACCTGCGCGTCGGCTTCGCACTCGTCGAAGAGCTCCGCGATTACTTCACGCTCGAACGTCATGGACACGTTGGCATCCTGGCGGTCACGGGCGGCGCCGAGGGGCAAGGCGCAGGCGGCGCGCTTTTACGTGCCGCCGAGGCCTGGGCGCGAGACAGAGGCTTCCACACGTTGACGCTGAATGTGTTCAGTGGAAACACGCACGCGAGAGCCGTCTACGAGCACCTTGGATTTGTGGAGGAGACTGTTAAGTACGTGAAACAGATCTGAGTGCCAGGGGTGCCAAGGGTGCCAAGGGTGCCAAGGGTGCCAGGGGTGCCAGGGGTGCCAAGGGTGCTCAGCGACCGGCTTCGAATGCGCCTACGTCGTTGTAATAGGTCCGGACCAGATCGGCGCTCACCGGGTTGGTATACACCTCAGGAACAGGATTCGCGATCACGGCGGCGATTACGGCGGCCACTTGTTCCGGCGTCTGAGGGCGGACGCCAGGAGGCGGTGCGCCGGCGATGGCGCCTTGGCGGGTGCGATCGCCCATCACCTGCGTCGCGAACTCCGTGGTGACGAGTCCGGGCATCACCAGCGTGACGTGGACGTTTGGATGCGGCTTCAAGTCGACGCGAGCGTTCGCGGTCAGAGAATTCAGCGCGGCTTTGGCGGCACTGTAGGCCGACCTGATCGTCGCTAGCGGAACCCGGCTGAGCACGGACGACACGTTGATGACGTGCCCCTGTCCCTGAGAGATGAAATACGGCACGATCGCCTGCATCCCGTAGAGCGCAGACTTCACGTTCACCGTCATCATCTCGTCGAAATCATCGTCGGTCAGCTCGAGCGTCGGCTTGCTGATCCCGCGACCAGCATTGCTGATCCAGACATCCACGCGGCCGAACCCACTGATCGCTTCGTCGCGAAGCCGTTCGATGTCTTGACGCTTCCGCACGTCAGTGACGACCGGGCGCGCCGCCGGGCCCGCGTCTCGCGCGATCTCGTTCAACAAATCCTCGCGCCGTGCCGCGAGCACGAGGCGATGGCCTGCCGTTCCGAGCAGCCGCGCTGTTGCGGCACCGATTCCGCTGCTCGCGCCGGTGATGACGATGACTTTAGAGTTGGATTCCACGCGCGACTCCTCAAGCACTCTGACGCGGAGCTGAAGCTCCGCGCTACGGGTGTCAGTTATTCCGCCGCCAGCGCGAGTACGGGATCGATCTTGGTCACTCGTCGTGCCGGGAGGAACGTGGCGATCAGGCTCGAGATCGCGAGGGTGACGAGGACACCCGAGAACACCACCGCGTCCCGCGGATCGACATGATAGAGGACCGGCTGTAGTGGTCCCGATGCGAGCAGTGCCAGCGCGAGGCCAAGCACCAGACCGATAGCCAGCTGGACTATGCTCTTCCGCATCACGAGCACGACCAGTTGCGTACCCTGCGCGCCGAGTGCCGATCGCACCCCCATCTCGCGCGTGCGCTGCGTGACCGCAAACGACATGACGCCATACAGACCCGCGGCCGCCAGGAACAGCGCACAAAAACCGAACGCCATGAAGAACGTGCCAAAGACCGTGTAGAACCACGTCTGCCGTTCGATTACGCGCCGGAGCGGGCTGACCTCGTAGATGGCCAGATCCGGATCGAGTGACGCGACGGCGCTCCGAACGAGCGGCGTCAGCGCGCTCGGTTCGCCTCGCGTCCGGAGGGCGATGCGAACGCCATTGGCGACGTCGCTTTGCGCAATCGGGATGTAGTAGCCGACCGGGCTCGCGTTGTTGTTGCCAATGCCTTCCATGATCAGATCCGGGACCACGCCAACAATTGTCAGCCACGGCTCTTTGCCGTTCGGCCTGATGCGCCGGATCTGGTGGCCCACCGGGTCGAGACTCGGAAAATGAGCGCGCGCAAACGACTGATTGATCACGGCGACCGGCTGACTGGTTGCCGTGTCGGCGTTCGTGAACTCACGACCGCTGAGCACTTGCGTCTGGAACGTTTCGAAATACCCCGCCGTCACGATGCCTTCGCGAGCCAACGGATAATCCGACTCCCGTGGGTAAGCCTTGCCTTCGATCTGCACTGGGATAGTGCCGTTGCCGGCGGCCGGCAGCCCATCGGACAGCGTCGCTGCCTCGACTCCCGGGATTGCGGCAAGCCTCGGCAAAAGCTGCTCGAAGAACCTGATGCTCGCAGGAGTGTCGCGATAACTTGTTCTCGGCAGGTCCACGCGTGCGGTCAGAATGTTCTCGATCGCAAATGGCATCTGGACCGTCTTCAGTCGGACGACGCTCTTGATCATCAGGCCGGCCGCGATCAGCAGACCACACGACACGGCGAGCTCGACGACCACCAGGCCGCTGCTGAAGCGGCCGAGGCGTGCGCTCGTCGACGAGCGGCTGTCGTCTTTGAGAGCGGCGCCGGCGCTCACGCGCGCGGCGTGCATCGCCGGCAGCGTTCCGGCAAACAGGCTGGCGAGCACAATCAGTCCGAGCACGAACAGCATGACGCGGTAATCGAGCTCGAAGGTGATCCAGAAGGGCGGCGGGTTCACCGAAAGCGCCTGGACGAACCAACGCATCCCGAAAATGCTGAGAACGATGCCAATGATCCCGCCGGCGGTTGCGAGCACGAGGACCTCGGTGAGGTGCTGGCGCACCACACGCTGGCGGCCCGCGCCCAATGCCATCCGAACCGCGACCTCGCGTCGTCGAAGCGACGCGCGCGCAACCAACAGGTTCGACACGTTGACGCACGCGATCAGCAGGACGCCAATCCCTGCGCCGAGCATCGTGTAAAGCAGACCGTAGATCTCCGGGCCGAGAATGGTTCTCGCATACGGAATGACGTCTGCGCCCCTGCCGCGATTGGTCGACGGGAATTCCTGCTCGAGCTGCCTGGCGATGGTCACGGCCTGGCTTTTCGCCTGCTCGATGCTGACGCCCGGCTTCAGCCGGGCAATGACCTGGTAAAACGGACTGTTCCCGCCTCGCGGTGTGTTCGACTCGATCACCAGGGGCGTCCATAAGGCTTCGCGGATCGGAAACGCGAACCTCTCGGGCATGACGCCGATGACGGTCCGCTGGACGCCGCTGGCACGAATGGTCTTCCCGATAATGTCGGGTGAGCTGGCGTACCGATCTCGCCACAGATCGTGGCCAAGGATCACCACCGCTTCCGCGCCAGATCGATCGTCCCCCTCGCGGAAACCACGGCCCAGGAATGGCTGAACCCCAAGAGCCTCGAACGCCTCGACGGTCAACAATCCGCTGCTGAATCGTTCTGGCCGACCCTCTTCGCTTGAAAGATTCACCGGCGAGAATCCATAAGGCCCGAATTTTTCGAACGACGTCTGCCGCTCCTTCCAGATTGCGAGATCCTGGATGCTGATCGGTTGTTGCGGCTGGTTCTGCGACGGGTTCGTGCCGACGACCGCCACGATTCGCTCGGCCGCGGGAAAGGGAAGACCTTTGAACAGCCCGCCGTTGACGACGCAGAAGACCGTTGTGCTGAGACCGATACCCAGTCCGAGCGTCAGGATCGCGACGATTGACAGCATCGGATACTTGATGAGCATCCGAATCCCGGACCTGATATCCGTAACCAGTTGGTTCATGGCATGAACAGGTGGTTGGCGCCGCGTACCGGAGTCATTATTGTCGCAGATTGACAGCAGGACCGAGGCGACGAAGCGGCCGCGTCAGACAGGTTGGACCGCCTCCTCCCTTCAAGCTGATGTTCTCGCCCTGGTATTCGACCACGTGGGCGCCTGCACGTTCCAGGCGATCGCGCGTGACCGGGTTGCCTGCAAGCATCACCGCACGCCGCGGCGAGGTGGCCAGCACGTTCGCGCCCATGGTCGCGAACTCTTGGTCGGGCACTTCGACGAGCGTGATTCCACGCTCGAGCAGGAGCTCGCGAAACGTCACCGGCATGAGTGGGGAGAAAACGACGGCGAGGTCGTGATCGATCGGGCTGATGATCGACATCAGATGGAAGACGTCTGACGCTCCGCGCCAATGAGGGAGCGGCACGACGACGACCTCGTCGACGAGATCGCCGAGCAGCGCGCGAAGCTGTGTGATGCCCTCGTCGTTCGTCCGATAGCCGCGGCCGACGGCGATCGTTCGCCGATCGAGCCAGACCACGTCTCCTCCCTCCAGACAACCGGGGGCGACTATCGAGCCCAGGATCGGATGTCCGAGCGCCTGAAGTGACGCGCACTGCGCCGCTGGTTCGCTCTCGCGCGCCACCTTGCCCATGCGGCAGAGGATCACGCCCCGATCGGAGACCACCGTCGCGTCCCGCACATAAATGGAGTCGAGCGTCGTCTGTTCGGCAGGTGGAAGAAAATGAACGTCGGTGCGATCGCCGGCCACCGCGGCCACAAATCGATCGTACTCGGCCACCGCGCGCGCAAGATCCGGCGGCGCGGTAAAGTTCAGCGCACGCCACTGCTGCGCGATCGAGGAGTCGTCGCGAAATGCGTCGCGCGGATGTTTGAGGAGTAGACGCGCGATTGCGCCGACTTCGGATTGCGCGGTCTCGGTCACGATCGAATGAACCAGACATACACCCGGAGCTTGGCGATGAGCAGCGCCTGGGTGGCAAGGGTGCCAAGGGTGCCAAGCGTGCCAAGGGTGCCAAGCGTGCCAGGGGTGCCAAGGGTGCCGGGGGTGCCAGGCGTGCCGGGGGTGCCAGGCGTGCCGGGGGTGTCAAGGGTGGCGGCGGCAGTTCGCGAGTCGGTCCACCCCGCGGCAAGTTGCATCCCGGCGCACTGTACAAGGGAAAAAGGAAAAGGAAAAGGGACCGGCTATGTCAGAATCGAGAGGTGGTCTCGATTCTCCGCAAGGAGCGTCATGTCGTCGAGCATTTCCGCGACGTAGGAGCCGTCTCCCCAGCGACGGCCAAGCGGCTCGACGACGTGCATGAGCGCCTTGGCCTCGGTCTGCGACGGCTTCGGAAGCGCGCGGTCATCCGCGAGGCGGAGCCCGATCATTTCTATCTGGACGAGGAGGTCTGGTACGCGCTCGGGCGAACACGGCGACGCGTCAGCCTTGCCGTCCTGGCGTTGATCGTGCTGCTGTTTGTGGGAGTATTCGCCGTCAGCCGGTTGATCGCGCCGTCCTAGTCTCGGAGCCTCCTCACCACATCGGACCCCTCGTGAATCCATGGTATTTTGCGTGCCGTGCGGGTCCGGACGCCCGTCTTGTAACACTTGATAGACCCTCGGAGGAATTGTGATGAATGTTTCGATGCGCCGGCGGGCGATGCTGCACTGTGCCGGCGCTGCGCTGATTGCGCTGGTCGCCGCCGCGATCGGGTCGACGGGAATTGTGGCGCAGTCCAAGCCTGCGTCAGCGGCGACGCAGAAGATCGATGCTGACTATACGGCGAAGATCAAGGCCGCGACAGCCGATCCGCGCATTCTGACCGAGCTCGTGGATCATGTGCCGGCATCCGACAAGGTGCCCTCTCCGCTCAAGTTCTTTGGCTACATCCCGGGTGAACCCGGCCACATGACCTACTACAAGGACATCGCCCGCTACCTCGACGCGCTCGATAAGGCGTCGGAGCGCGTGACCATGTTCAAGATTGGCGTGAGCGACGAAGGACGCGACATGTTCGGGATCGCGGTCGCCGACGAGGCCACGATCAAACAGCTGGACAAGTACAAGCAGATCACGGCGCAGCTTACCGACCCGCGAAAACTGAGCGATGCCCAGGCGAAGCAGCTGATCGCCACCGGCAAGCCGATCTACTTTGCTTCGGGCAGCATCCATTCACCCGAGACCGGCAGCCCCGAGATGCTGATGGAGCTTGCCTATCGGCTGGCGGTTGAAGAGACGCCATTCATTCAGACGATCCGGAACAACGTCATCTTCGTGTTCACACCAGCCAGCGAGGTCGACGGCCGCGAGAAACAGGTCGACAACTTCATCGCGCAGCAAAAAGGGCAGCCCGCCCCATCGATGGTCTATTGGGGGAAATACGTCCAGCACGACAACAATCGCGACGGGATCGGGGTCGGGCTGCGGTTGACCCAGGTGATGCTGAAGACGTTCCTCGACTGGCATCCGACCGTCTGGCACGACCTGCACGAATCGGTGACGCTGCTTTACACATCGACCGGAACCGGTCCGTACAACTCAGTCGTCGATCCCATCCAAGTGAATGAGTGGTGGCTCCTGGCACAGACCGAGATCATGGAGATGACCAAGCGAGGCGTGCCGGGCGTGTGGACGTACAACTACTACGACGGTTGGGTGCCCAACTACATGTTCTGGATCGGCGTTACGCACAACTCCATCGGCCGGTTCTACGAGACCCAGAGCTTCGGCGGCGCCGCCAACCGTCCGCTGCCGGTGCAGCAGAGTCGCGAGTGGTACCGGCCCAACCCGACGCCGCCAGACATGCAGTGGGGACCACGGAACAACGTCAACATGCAGGAGAGCGCACTCCTCATCGCGCTGAACACGGTCGGGAAGAATAAGGAGACCTTTCTCGAGAACTACTACATCAAGAACAAGCACACCATCGAGCGCGGCAAGACGCAGGCTCCGTATGCGTACATCGTTCCGGCGAAGCAGCGACGTCCAGTCGAGGCGGCCGAGCTGATGAACCTGATCCGCCGCGAGGGGGCCGAAGTGCACACGGCGACCGCGGCGTTCACGATCGCCAATACGGACGTGGCCCCCGGCGACTACATCGTCCGGATGGATCAGCCCTACAACGCCATTGTCGAGACGCTTCTTGGCGTGCAGTTCTATGCGCCGGAGAACCCCCGGCCGTACGACGACACTGGGTGGGCGATTCCGCTGGTCCGCAATCTCAAGACGACGAGGGTCGAGGACAAGACCATCCTCGACAAACCGATGGCCCTCGCGACCGCCGATTTCAGAATCGCCGGCACGATTACGGGCAGCGGGCGCGTGCTCATTGTCGATCACACCACCGACAATCCGTTGGTCACGTTTCGATTTCAGCATGCCGGCGTGAAGATGTCGGCGGCGGAGAAGGAATTCGAGGCAGGCGGACACCATTTCGGCCCGGGCGCCTTCGTGATCGCGGATGCGAATCGCGCGGCGCTGGAGCCGTCGATCAAGGAGTTGGGCCTGTCGGCGTGGGCGGTCGATGCCGCACCGAATGTGCCGATGCACGATCTCGACGTGCCGCGAATCGGCTACGTTCACACCTGGACGAGCACGCAGGATGAAGGCTGGGTGCGGCTGGCGTTGGACAACTTCAAGGTGCCGTACACGTACTTTGCGGCGCCGAAGCTGCGCGAAGGCAACCTGCGTGCGAAGTACGACGTCATCATCTTTCCACACGCGGGCCAAAGCGGATCCGCACTGATCACGGGTGGGGTGCAAGGCAACGAGCCGCGCCCTTACAAGAAAACGGAGCTGACGCCGAACGTTGGTGCCGTCGACTCAACCGATGACATGCGCGGCTCAATCGGCGTCGAGGGCTTGATGGAGCTGTACAAGTTCGTCGAGCAGGGAGGAGCCCTCATTACCGAGGGGGCCACTTCAACGGTGTTCCCCGAGTACAACCTCACGCCGGGTGTGCAAATCGAGACGCCCGATAACCTATATGTGCGCGGGTCAGTCTTGAAGACGGTGCTCGGTGACAAGACCAGTCCGGTGCTCTACGGCTACGACCAGAACGCCCTGGCGGTGTACTTCAACCAGGCGCCGGTGATGCGGGTTGGCGGCGGCGGAGGAGGATTCGGTGGTCGCGGCGGCGCAGGGGCAAACGTGCCACCAGTCGGGAATCTGACGCCCAACGCGGCGCCGCCCACGTTGACGACCTTGGACGGCCCGCCGGCGGCGACGGGCGCGACAGGTCGTGGCGGTCGTGGAGGGCGTGGTGGATTCGCTGGCGGGGCCGCGGCGGCGCCCCAGGCAGCGGCCGGCGCAGCCGAGGGTGCGACGGGCGATCAGACGCCGGCAGCCGGCGGTCGCGGCGGTGGCCGTGGCGGCGGCCGCGGTGGGTTTGGCGGTGTGGGCGGCGGTGCCGACGCGAGCGCTCCACGCGTCCTGCTTTCGTTCCCAACCAATGCGAACGATCTGCTCCTCTCGGGGATGCTGATCGGCGGCGATTCGCTGACGGGACGTGCGGTCGCAATTGACGCCCCGATCGGCAAAGGCCACGTGGTGATGTTCGCCAATCGGCCGTTTTGGCGGTGGCAGACGCAAGGCAACTTCTTCCTCGGGTTCAACGCGATTCTGAACTGGAACGATCTCGACGCCGGACGCACCGCAGCGAAGCCCGTGGGCACTGGAGCGCAGTAGAGCCGCGAACCTGGCGGTTGGTTGACGCTGTCCGCTGCTGACGCCGACAATCCCGAACCACGGGTTCTTCTGCGGCTTTACATCGGTATTATTCCGTGTTCTTCTGCGGCTGAGGTTTCCGCGTTCTTTGGCGGCTCGCAAGGAGGTGGCTCATGTCCGTGTCACGCCGCGGCCTTTTGATGGGCCGAGTCCTGCGGTCTGGGGCACTCTTTGCCGCCCGGGGCATGGAGGCCTATCAGGCGGAAGCTATGCAGGGGCGCGACGGACAAGCGGTCGTGCCGCCGGGCGTCACAGAAATCAAGATCAACAGCAACGAGAATCCATTGGGACCGGGCAAGGCGGTGCTCGACACGATTCTTGGCAAGTTCCCGGAGGCCAATCGCTATCCCTTCAACAGCACGCCTAACGATACGGCGTTGACTGGCGCGATCGCTGCAAAGTTCAAGGTCAAACCGGAGCACATTGTTCTTGGCGGCGGCTCGCAGGAGCTGCTGAGGAACGCGGTGCGAGCGTTCACGACTCCCACGCGCGGGCTGGTCACGGGTGCTCCATCATTTGAGAACTGTCCTGGCGTTGCCAAGAAGATCGGGCACCCTGTCGCTGAGGTCAAGGTCGACACGGCCTTTCGGCTCGATTTGGAACAGATGATTGCGGCGGCAAAAGGCGCCGGCCTTGTCTTCTTCAACAATCCGAACAATCCGACCGGGACGGTCCATGGCGCGAAGAGCGTGAGCGACTTCGTGACGCGAATGCGCCAACAGTCGCCCGACACGGTGATCTTGATCGATGAGGCGTATCACGATTATGTGACCGACCCGACTTATCAAAGCGCCATACCACTTGCGCTCGACACACCGAACGTGTTCGTGACGCGGACCTTTTCGAAGGCATACGGCATGGCGGGGATGCGTGTCGGCTACGCGATCGGACGCGCCGAAACGATGAAACCGCTCGAGGCGCTGAAGATGCCCTACAACATCAGCGTTCTCGGCATCGCGGCCGCGATTGCGGCGCTCGACGATCCGAAGCACATCGATGCCGAACGTGCGCGCAACACGAAAGTGCGCGCATCGACCGTCAAGGCGCTCGACGATCTGGGATGCAAGACGGCTGAATCTCAGGGTAACTTCGTATTTGTTGACATCGGGCGGCCAGCGAAGGAATTCCGCGATGCCTGTGCAAAGCAGGGGGTCGTCGTCGGCCGCGACTTTCCGCCGTTCGAGAAGACGCACGTGAGAATCTCCATCGGCACCGAGGACGAGATGGAGAAAGCCGTGGCGGTCTTTCGGACCGTGCTGCGGTCAAACTCACCGTCAAGCGCTTCGCGTGTGGAGGAGATCTCATGGCGCTGACCCGGCGCAGATTTGTCCAGTCGGCAGGGCTCGGCGCCGCCGGCGCGCTCTCGACGTCGTGGATCGGCGCGCGCGGCCGCGAGAACGCACTGTGGTCGGTGTTTGAGCCCACACTCGAGGGGCTCGAATCGAGACTGATCGTCCTTGCCAGCAACGAGAACCCTGTCGGTCCTGGCGAGAAAGTATTGAGCGCGGTGAAGAACGCCTTCGGCGAAGGCGGCCGTGCGCCGGGGCGATACTCGAATGCCGGCCGCGATCTGATCGACGCAATCGCCAGGAAGCAGGGGGTCAAGCCCGAGAACATCGTGCTCGGCTGCGGGTCGACCCAGATTCTCCGTTCGGCTACGCACCTTTTTACCGCGAAGGATAAACCGCTGGTCGGCACGGTTCCGACGTATGAAGAATGTGCCGGCTACGCGGACATGATGGGCCATCCGATCCGTCCGGTCACGCTCGACGCCGACTTGAAGATCGACTTGGACAAGCTGGCGGATGCCTCCAAAGGCGCCGGTCTGGTGTTCTACTGCAACCCGAACAATCCGACCGCGACCTACGTTGGCGCGCGCGCGACCCGCGAGTACTTTTTGAGGGTTACTCGCGAGTCTCCCGAGACCACCATCCTCGTCGACGAAGCGTATTTCGATTACGTCACCGATCTTGATCACGAGACGCATATTCCGATCGCCGTCGACAATCCGCGGGTCATCGTGTCGCGAACATTTTCCAAGGCGTACGGGATGGCGGGTCTTCGCCTGGGATATGCGATCGGCCACAAGGACACGATCAAGAAGATGGCCGACTGGGACGGCGGCAGCGGCACCGGATCGTTGAACGTGCTCGCATTGCATGCGGGCATCACCGCCATTCAGCAGGATGTCTCGTTCACCGCGGCAGAGTGTGCCAGAAACAAAGCGGTGCGCGAGTTCACGATGAAATGGTTTCTCGATCGTGGCATGAAGTCCACGGACTCGCAGGCCAACTTCATGTTCGTGAACGTCGGCCGTCCCGCAAAGGCGTTCCGCGAGGCATGCCGAAAGAAAGGCGTGGCGGTCGCCAGAGATTTCCCGCCCTTCGAGAAAACGCACTGCCGGCTGTCGTTTGGGACGATGGATGAGATGAAGCGGGCCGTGGCGGTGTTCGACGAGGTATTGGCGAAGAAGGCGACGGCTGCCTGAACTGCCCCTTTGCCCTGAACGATCTGAGCGCGGCGTGTGAAGCCGATTCCACTCGATCTCGTGAACCGCCTCTACCGCGACGCCCGCGCCGAACGCTGGTCCGTGCCGGTCCAGCGGTTCGCCGAGTCGCTTCGGGCGAGCGCGGAACGCGCGGACCCTGCGGATGTGGCCCGATATCTCCGTGGGTTACATCTCGAAGATCTCGCAATCGCGTGCGCGTGTGCGGACGGCGACGAGCGGGCCTGGGAATATTTCGTCGGCGAGCACCGTTCCGTGCTCTATCGCGCTGCGGACGCGCTCGATCCTTCCGGCGGTGCACGCGAGCTGGCTGATTCGATCTATGCGGATCTGTTCGGCGTCCGCGAACGCGACGGCGTGCGCCAGTCGCTGTTTCGCTATTACCACGGCCGCAGTTCCTTGAAGACCTGGCTTCGCGCGGTGCTGGCTCAACGCCACGTCGATGCCATTCGCGCCGGTCGGCGCCTGGAGCCGCTGCCGGAAGACGACGCGGCCGAATCTGCGCTTGCCGCCCCCGCGTTCGTCGACTCCGCTCCAGATCGAGTGCGCTATCAGGCGCTGATTCACCTCGCCTTGAAGCTGGCGCTGTCCAGACTGCCCGACAGGGATCGATTGCGCCTCTTTGCGTATTACACCCAGCAGCTGACGCTCGCGGAGACTGGCCGGATCCTGCAGGAGCACGAAGCAACGGTGTCGCGGCAGCTGTCCAAGACTCGCAAGACCCTTCGCCGCGAGGTCGAACGACACCTGCGCGATGTCGATCATCTGGAGCCGGCTGAAATCGATCGGTGTTTCGACCTCGTCGTCGAGGATCCCGGTCCAATCGACCTGGGCGGTATGTTGCGCAAGAATTCGGCGCCGGATCGTTCTATATGATGAAGGCTTCGCAAAACGGTTGGCGGAGTCGAGCAAGGCTGAACGGATGAACAATCAGGGCCGGGACCGCTCGATTGAGAAGCTGCTGCGATCGCACGGCGGCGATGACATTGCGTCGTCGATGTCGCGGGAGTGTCTCGATCCGGAAACGCTCGCGGCCTGGATGGATGGCGAGTTACGCGGAGCTGCGCGTGTTGCCGCAGAAAGGCATGCGGCGGGATGCAACCGGTGCCAGGCGCTTCTTGCCACGATGGCGCGAACGACGCCAGAGATTGAAGCAGCGCCCTGGAGAAAGGTCAGCGCGAAGTGGCTGGTTCCGATCGCGTTCGCGGCAACCGCTCTCGTCATGTGGGTTTCGGTGGAACGCACTCGCTTCAATCCGGTTTCCTCAGCAACGCCCCAAACGACCGCCTCGCGCGACGAACTGTCGACCGTGCCCGCAGGACCCCAAAGCGGTCCGGCACTGCCGTCTCAGGCGCCAAACCCGCCCGCGCAGGTCGCGCAGGAGCGCGTCGATCCGAAGCGGCAGCTCGAGATTCACGCGCGGGCGGATGAACCTGAAAAGAAGAACAAGCCTGGCCGCGACAAGAATGCGGGTTCGCGAGATGCAGCGCTCAACTCTAAGGCGGCTGGGCCGCCGCAGCCCATCGCCGGCGCGATCGGAGGGGTTGCCCCAAGAGATCTCGATGCTCTTCAACGATCGGAGCGCGCCGCTGCTGATGCCGCCGCGCGGCCGGCATCGCCCTCGGTGGCCGCTGCGACTCCTCCGCCGCAGCCAGTCGCGACGCCTGCTCCCGTTTCGACCGTGCCTTCCGGGCAACAGAAGGCCGCCGCCTCGGAAGCTGTCGCTCAGCCAGTGCCCGCGCTGCCTGCCTCGCCGGCTCGCGCGTTTGGTGCAGGCGATGGCGGCGGTCGCAGCCTCGTCGTGCCGGTCGAGATTACGTCGCCTGACCCGCGCTATCGCTGGCGCATCATCCCGCCCGCCGGCATACGACGGTCGACCGACGATGGTGCAACGTGGGCGGTCGTTGATCCGATTGGTGCCGGAGCGAGTGCCGGGAGTCGAGCGCCAGCCGCGCTCGTTGCGGGTTCGTCACCGGCGCGCGATATCTGCTGGATTGTCGGCCGGTCCGGACTCGTCTTGCTCTCAGTCGACGGCGCCACCTGGCGGCGGCGTCCACTTCCAGAAGCGGTAGACCTGGTCTCAGTCCGCGGCGTGAGCGCCTCGACCGCTGAAGTGACCGCCGCGGACGGACGACGGTTTGCAACCGCTGATGGCGGCGCGACGTGGACGCTGGTGAAATGAGATAGCTCTCAGCTCCCAGTTTCCAGCTTCCAGTTTCCAGCTTCCAGTTCCCAGTTCCCAGTTTCCAGTTTCCAGTTCCCAGTTGCCAGTTCCAGTTCTGCACCGAAACAACGCCGCCGCGAAGGTCGACCTTAACGTCTACAATTCGATGTCGATGGTTCGGCGATCGGTGATCCCTCTCTTGGCCTTCGCGGCGATCACCGCCTGGTGGCTGCTTCCAGTAATCTCAAAGCTTTCAACCGCCTTGCCGGGCGCTGGTGCTGGCGACAACGTCACGTTCGTTTGGAATGTCTGGTGGATGGGCTACGTGCTGCACCACCACGGACAGAGCTTCTTCTTTACGCCCTTTCTGTTTCATCCGACCGGCGTCGATCTAACCCTCCATACCCACACCGCTCTGCCGGCACTTATTGGTGACGTATTCGCCAATGGATCGCCCGTAGCCGGACAGAATGCCGTCATTCTGCTGCATCTGTTTCTGAACTTCGTGTGCGCGTATGCGCTTGCGTATCGGGTCACGAATCGATGGATCGCCTCAAGCCTTGGCGCAGTGATCTTCGGCACATCGTCATTCGTCGGCGCGCACCTGAACGGACATTTCAATCTGATCGCCGCCTGGACGCTGCCTCTCGCCTATTTGCTCGTGTGGCAGGCATCCGAGAGTTCGTCAATCGGCCGCGGTGTTCTTGCCGGTTGTGCCGTCGCCGCGACCGCCTACACCGATTACTACCTGTTCGTGTATCTCTGCATTCTGCTCGTGCTGGCGTGGGCCGCGCGAGCGGTCAGCGTCTCTGTTCGTCGCACCGGCCTTTCTCGAGTTCAACGCCGAGTGCTCGTTGCGCTGTTCTGCCTGGCGGTTTTAGATATCGCCGGGATCGCTGCCATTCTGCTCTGGCCTGGCGACGGCGTGACCATGGGGTCGCTCCACCTGTCGCTGCGGACCGTCAGGAATCCACTGACGGCGCTCTGGATCGTCGGGCTGATGGCACTGGCGATCGGTGCATCCTCCCGATTTCGCCTCGAGCACCAGACGAGTCGCTGGTGGCGGAGCCGGCGCGTCTCTGTCGCGATGATAGTGACAAGCATGGTGTTGCTCTTGCCGCTGTCGATGCATGCCGCGGCCGTCTTGCGAACCGGGGGCTATGTTTCTCAGACGTATCTGTGGCGAAGCAGCCCTTCCGGGATCGACGTTGCGAGCCTCGTGCTCGGCGGTCCCTACCAGGCGCTCTGGGGCCGAACCGTCAGAGCGGTTTACGATCGATTTCATATCGATCCGATCGAATCGACCGGTTGGATTCCGTTCAGCGCGCTTGTCCTTGCCGCTGCTGGTGAGGCTCTGCGTCCGCGTCGCGCCCAGCTGGCGCCCTGGATTCTCGCTGGCGGCTTTTTCTTCCTCTGGGCGCTCGGTCCGTGGCTGACGGTGTTCGGACGTCAGACGCCGCTCCTGCTTCCAGCGATTGCGGTCCGATTTCTACCGTTCGTCGCCAACGCGCGCATACCAGGCCGTGCAATGGTGGTCGTCTACCTGGCGATTGCGATCCTCGCGTCGACTGGCTTTGCCAGGCTGACGGCTGATGGCACCCGAACGCGGCTGCTCGCTTGGGCGCTCGCGGTGGCATTGCTGCTCGAGTGTCTCCCGGCACGCCCTCCGATCTACACGGTCCATACGCCTACATCGTATGCGGCATTGAAAAGCCCGACGCACGCGGGTGCGGTGTGTGAGTTGCCGCTCGGAATCCGCGACGGTTTCGGGGAGCTGGGTTCGCTGGACGAGGCGGTCCTGCTGCATCAGTTCGTCCACGAACGGCCGCTCGTCGGTGGATTTGTCGCGCGGCTTCCACCTGCAATCGCACGGCGCTATGAGGCCATGCCGGTGATTCGCTCCCTGCTTCGCCTCTCGTCCGGGAGCGATGCCGCTGATGCCGACGGCCGATTGACACCGCGCGAGGCCGCCGCCGCACTCGCGTCCGCCGGTGTCGCTTTCCTCGTTCTGGATACCCGCCGCGCGTCTACGGCACTGATTCACTACGTAGAGGCGAACATTGAGCTGCGGCGCATTGCGGAAGAGGACGGCCGAGTATTCTATGAGGTGATGTGACTGTTCCGTTTTCGCTTCACTTTGGAACCGCCTTTCCGGCGTTGCCACCGGTTGCGCCCCGCAGGTGACGGAACTCTTCCCACAGCAGGTTCGTGTGGGTATCCAGGCGAGCTTCCGGCAGGTTCGTTGGCGTGATGAACTGACCGGTCGCGGTCACGACCCAGCTTTGAAAGATGATCTGCTGCGGCATCGCTTCCCAGGTCTGGAAGGTGTCGACGATGAGATCAGTCAACCCGCCGGTGTCGTTCGCGTACAACGCATCGGCGTCGCCGTTGTAGCCGACGATGATGATGCCGAATGGAATGTTCATCGATGCGGCGAATGCCTGGAGGCGCTTCATGTCGCGCGCGAAATCGCCAGGTTGGAGCCGGTGCCAGTCGACGTCCATGTGGAGGAAAGCGGGCGGAACACTGCGCGCGCGCATCAACTGCACGATCGTCTCGATCGCATCCGCGCTCGAAAATGGATACGCCTCGATCAGCCCGATCTTCAGATCCGGATGCGCCCGGTTGACCGCTGACATGTAGGTCGCCACCCGATCGGCCGTTGGTTCGAGTGCGGGTCCGTCACAAACTTTCGCTCGGCCAGAGACCCACGGCTCGTCCATCGCGAGATAGGTGAGCTGGCCGCCCGCGTCCTGGATCGCCTTCACCGCGTCGAGTGTCGATTGGATGGAGGCCTGCATGCCGCTTGGGTCGGGCGTGCACCAGAACTCCTTGACCGATCCAGCTTCGAGCGCGGTCTTGATCTTCCAGCTGGCAAGCTTCCGAAATGCGCCGGCACGAACCAAGGCGTCGTAGGTATTCGGCCCAACCGTCGCCGACGCTGGTGTCTGCGTGTGCTGGGCGTAAAACTTGAAGACCGAGATCACCGAGCGCGCACGCGTCCACTGTTCGGGATTTTCGAAGAGTTGGAGATAGTCGAGCGTTCCCGGCCCGGGAGAAAACCAGATCCGATCGGCGGACACCGGCAACGCCGAGTTCGCACGGGAGGGAATACCTGCAAACAACCCCGTGAACGCAATGACCAGGAGGAGCGGCCGCACTGAAACACCCACGAACCGAAAACCAAAAGTCAAAACTGAACTAAAAACCAAAAACCAACAACGAACTAAAAACCGAGAACGGAAACCAAAAACCCAAAACTGAAAACCAAAAACCAGTAACCGAAGGTTACACTCTCATCTCCACAAATACCCCCGCCGCGACCGCACTTCAGCACCTTCCTGCTTCACGCGCACTTCGAGCGAATGCGAACCGGTAGGGTCGACGCCCTTGGGGCTGAAATACAACACGTAACTCGATCGGAAGTCGGCCAGCACGCGGCGGAAGGTGGACGCGAGATTTTCGCCAGGCGAGGCCGATACGACCATGCCTCCGGTTTCACGCGCGAGCTGATCGTAAAGACGTCCAATCGTGATTGGAGGCTTACCAGGGGATCGGGCGAATGGCGATGCCGCGTGTTCGGCGACGGGCGACGCGAGCACGATGTCAACGGTCGGCGTGGTGCGTCGCGCCACGTCGAACAGCACATCCGGGTCGGTGATGCTGCTGCTGTCCTGGCCGTCGCTGAACAGGACGACGAGGTGACGGCGCCCTTCGTCGGCCGGCGCGGCAAGCGCCACCGATACGCTGTCGAAGATGGCGCTGCTGCCATGCCCGGTGAGCGACGCGAATGCCGCATCCGTCGCTGATGCGGGGGCCTCGAAGTCGGCCAACCGCCGTATCTGCATGTTGAATGCGATGAGCTTCAAACGATCGCGCGATCCCAGATCCGATTTCAGCTGGCGGACTGACTGGCGCAGCTGATCGAGGACGGCGCCGGTGACGCTCGCGCTCACGTCGAGCACGACGGTCACGTCGATTGGCAGCCGCTCGTAGCTCAGATCCGAGATCTCCTGCGCGACGCCGTTGTCGAGCAGCTCGAAGTCGGTGATTTTCAGTCCCGTGACCGGCCGTTTGTCGCGCCGCACCGAGGCCTCGACGCTGACCACGTCGGCGGCCGACCGAAATGTGGCGGCGGGCTGCTGTTGCTGTTGCGGCACTGGAGCGGCCGACTGCGCGACGAGGATCGCGGCGCCGAGTGCCCATGCAGAGAGCGCGCTGCCGGTCATCGCGACATCTCCCGCAGCTTGGCGACGATAGCCGGATACACGCGGTAATCGCCGAGCCAGTAGGTCCACCAGGGATCGAACTGATCCGGCGATGCGGTCTCCGCAGCTTCAGCCAACGACGCGGCGTCCTGTCGGTTCCCCCGGCTCAGTTGCAGCGTCATCAACGCCACACGCGCCGATTGCGCTCCGGGCCACGTCGTCAGCGCCGCGCGAAAGGCCGTCTCCGCTTCGTCGGGCCGGTTCAGGGCGCGGAGAATCTGCCCGCGAACCAGATCCGTCAGGTAATGCACGTAGCGATCGCTGTCTGGCGGCTGCGATCCGTTGACCAGCGCGAGCGCCTCTTCGAGTCTGCCTGCGCGGGACAGGAACCACGCGGCGCGCATTCGCGCTTCGGCGCCGGTTTCCTGAAACTTGATCGCCTGCTGGTACCGTTTCAGGATGTCGGCTTCTTCGCTGGCACCGGTCGAACCACGCAACCACTGCTGCTCTGAAATGACGGCATCGGCGAGATGCAACCGTGCCTCGCCGGGACAGCGCTCGACCGCATGCGGCACGAAGAGCATGGCGCTGTCGGCCATGAACAATCCCTCGAGCGCCGCCACTTCCGTCCACAGCCACGAGCACTCGAAGGCGTCGGCTTGCGCCGGAGCACGGACGCGGGCGTTATATTCCGCGAGCAGCCGGCCACCTTCGTCGCGAGCGTAGCGATTGTCGCTGCGAAGCCCCGCGACGCCGAGCTCGAGAGCGAACACGGCCGTGCGCTTCGGAGTCTCCGGCCACGGATTGTCCGAGGCACGGAAGTCACGAATCAGCGCGGCCAGATCCTGAGTCTGGGACAGTCCGCGTTGAAACGCCGCGACATCCTGATTGTAGAAATCGACCAGAGTCTGAACGTTGGCGGCGACGCGTGGCTTTGTCGAACCCGCCGGCTTGACCGGAGCAGATGCGGTTTTCTCAGGTGGGGTCGATTCTGCACCCTCCGACGTATTCGCATCGCGCTTCGGAATCGTGACCCACCGGCGACCGCGAACCGTCGCGTTCTTCAGCGTCGTCCGCACCTTCACCTCGTGCGTCCGGCCGTCGCGATCTGCCACGTCAGGTTCGACGCCGAGCAGGTAGTAGGCCGAGATTTCCTTGTAGACGCGATCGAAGGCCACTTCGCCGCTGCCGACCTGGATCTTGAACATCGCGCCGCCCGCTGCGCCGGAGAACTGGTCCAACCATCGGCCCAGGACTTCACTGTCGCGCGCTTCGCTCTGCAGGTTCTTGTCGGCGCTGCGCACCTCCGCCGAGAACCGATCGATGGTGCTGGTATCGAGATACAGCGTGTAGATGGACGTGTTGGCGCGGGCAGCTTCCTTGCCAACCTGTATGCCGAGCTCGTTGATATCCGGTCTGCCGCCGGGAACGTCGCTCGCCATCATGCCCGCGCTGATCAGGACGAGCGTCTTGCGACCGGAGATGTTGTTCAATTCCTCGATCAGAGACCGCAGCATCCCGAGGCTGGCGTTTCCCTGCCCTTCGTAATACAGGGCGGTCCCGAGAATCTCCATCATCAGCCGTTGCCGGCATGCCTCTTCAACCGGCGTGCCACACTCTCGTCGCGACACCGCCTCGAGTACCGAGACCTCACCCGCCCGCGCGGCGACGGTCGCGGCAGTGAGATCGACGATTTCCGACGGCCTCAGATGAAATTGATGCGACGGGATGTCGCGTTGCCCGATCACGTTCAGCAGTTCGCGACTGATCGCCGCATGGTCGGTCGTCGGACTGAGCTTGGGTCCGTATGGATACGCAAACAGCCCGACCTCGTCGGTGGCGGGCAACCGATCGATGAATCCGCGCGCGGCCGCCAGCACATGTCGGGACGCACTCGCGTCGAAGCTCAGGCAATCAATCGCAATCATGACGACGCGGGGCAGCATCGGGATCACCGGCCCGCCGGAAGCCGCCGCACGTTCGGCAGGCGTCAGCGTGATGGCGCTACGGCTCTCGACGAGGTCGGCTGAGACGACACGCCGACGGCGTCCGTTGATCGTGACCTCGAACTTCTCGGGACCGAGGCCGGTCACCGGAACGCCTTCGCGATCGATGACCTGCACATCGACGGCAATCAGATCGAGGCTCGATCGAAAGGTTGTCGGTGGTTGCTGAGCGTTGTCTCGAGATTGCCCCGCGGCGGGGACTGCTGCGGCCAGCGACAGCAGCACTGACAGGGTGGCGAGTGTTTTATGCATCGCGCGGCTCAATGGTGTTGCGGTGAACACCGATTCGAAGAGCGCCGCCCCACCCGGCACCCACCGTTCAATGTTACGATTATCGATCCATAGACGGCTGAGTTCGAGGGAAGATAGCATGATGCCTGCCCAGGCGTCACACTTTTACCTCAGGTGTCGAGCCTTGGGAGTCGTCGCCTGCGTGATACCATCCGCGAGTATCCCTGACTGGAGAGGTTGACCTGAATGACCGCGCGCCGCGTTTTACCGGCGCTCCTGTTGCTCTTTGTGGGCAGCGGTTGCGCCGCCTTGATTTACGAAATTGTCTGGTTCCAGCTGCTGCAACTGGTGATCGGTTCGTCGGCCGTTTCAATGGGCGTGCTGCTTGGCACGTTCATGGGCGGCATGTGCCTCGGAAGTCTGGTTCTCGCGCGCGTGATCTCGGCGCGTGAGCATCCACTTCACGTCTACGCATACCTCGAGCTCGGGATCGGCGCCTTTGGGTTGCTGCTGCTCTTCGGCATGCCGCTGCTTGGTGGCGTGTATTTTCACTGGGGCGGCGGTGGCATCGTCGGAATCCTGCTGCGAGGCGTGGCCGCGAGCATCTGCCTGCTGCCGCCGACGCTCGCGATGGGCGCAACCCTGCCGGCAATGTCGCGTTGGGTTGAATCCACCCCCGAAGGCGTTTCCTGGCTTGGCTTCTTTTATGGCGGCAACATCGCTGGCGGCGTGGTCGGGTGCCTGCTCGCCGGTTTCTACCTGTTGCGCGTCCACGATACGGCATTTGCCACGTTCGTCGCCGTCGCGCTGAACGTTGTCGTTGCCGGGCTCGCGCTGTTGATCGCGAAGACCACGCCGTATGAGTCGGTCGTCACTCCAGCACCACTCGAGCGTGCTACCGGCGCCTGGGCCGTGTATGTCGCCATCGGCCTCTCGGGATTCACCGCGCTCGGCTCTGAAGTGATCTGGACGCGGCTGTTGTCGCTGCTGTTCGGCGCGACGGTCTATACATTTTCGTTGATCCTCGCGGTCTTTCTGTTTGGTCTCGGCATCGGCAGCAGCATCGGCTCGGCGATGGCTGGACGTGTCGCCCGACCGCGGCTTGCACTTGGCTGGTGCCAGATGCTCCTGTGCGTCGCGATGGCGTGGACCGCGTACATGCTGACGCAGTCGCTGCCGTACTGGCCGATCAATCCCTCCATTTCATCGGATCCTTGGTACAACTTTCAGCTCGATTTCGTCCGTTGTCTCTGGGCGGTGCTGCCTGGCGCAATCCTCTGGGGCGCCAGCTTCCCGCTCGCGCTCGCCTCGGTGGCGATCGGCGGCAAGGATCCGGCGCGTCTCGTTGGCGGCGTGTACGCGGCGAACACGCTCGGCGCGATCATCGGCTCGGTCAGTGCCAGCCTGGTCATGGTGGTGTGGCTCGGCAGCCAGCGTGCGCAACAAGTACTGGTGATCGTGTCTGCGTTGTCGGCATTGCTGATGCTCGAGTCCGCGGCCGCTGAGGCGGAGACGAAGAGGTCGCGTTTCCAGTTCGCCGGCACGCTGCTGCTCGCCGCTGCGATGGGCGGAGCGGTACTCCTCGCCCGTACGATCCACGAGGTTCCTGGTGTGCTGGTTGCGTATGGCCGCTACGCCGCGACCAGGATTGGCGAGGGCGAAATCATTTACGTCGGCGAAGGATGGAACGCATCCGTCGCGGTCTCGCGGCTGTCGAACGGCGTGCTGAACTACCACAATGCCGGCAAAGTCCAGGCGTCGAGCGAACCGCAGGACATGCGCCTGCAGCGGATGCTCGGCCACATGACGACGCTGATTCCGAAGGACCCTGCATCGGTGCTCGTGATCGGTTGTGGCGCCGGCGTCACCGCAGGCGCGGTGTCGGTCGATCCCAACGTCAAAAGCCTGACGATTGCGGAAATCGAGCCGCTGGTGCCGCGAGTGGTCTCTCATTACTTCGCGCAGCACAACTTTGATGTCGTCGCCAATCCGAAAACGCATGTTGTCCTCGACGATGCGCGGCACTATCTGCTGACGACGCGTCAGAAGTTCGACGCGATCACTTCCGACCCGCTCGATCCGTGGGTGAAGGGCGCGGCGATGCTCTACACCAAGGAATTCTTCGAGACGGTCAAGGCGCACCTCAATCCTGGCGGCGCGGTGACGCTGTTCGTTCAGCTCTATGAAAGCAACACCGCCGCGGTAAAGAGCGAGATCGCGACGTTTCTGGAGGTCTTTCCCGGCGGCGTTGTCTGGGGGAATACCAACAACGGAGCTGGTTACGACCTCGTGCTGCTCGGACAGGCCGAGCCGACGCGAATCGACGTCGAGGCCGTGCAGCGGCATCTGAGCGACCCGTCGATGGCTCCGGTCGCGCATTCGCTCGGCGAAGTCGGCATGTATTCCGCGATCGATCTGTTTTCGAACTACGCCGGCATGAAGTCGGATCTCAGTCCGTGGCTGGCGGATGCGGCGATCAACCGCGATCGCAATCTGCGGCTGCAATATCTCGCCGGTATGGGCTTCAATCTCTATCAGAGCGAAGCGATCTACGCCGACATGCTGCAGTACAGCCAGTGGCCGAACGATTTATTCATCGGCAGCGACGCGACCAAGCAGCAGTTACGGTCGGCGATTCTGAGGATGCAAGGGAAATAGTGATAATCGTAAATGCTGAAGGTTGAATGCTGAATGTTGAATGAATTCAGCCCTCAGCATTTTCACGACTCAACCACTGGCTCAGCCATGAGTTTCCCATCGAACAGATAGAGGTGGCGCTTGGCGCGCGCGATGTAGTTCGGATTGTGCGTCGCCAGACACAGCGTGGCACCGTCGGCGTGGAGTTCTCCCAACATATCCATCAGCGCATCGCCGCTCTTTGAATCCAGGTTCCCCGTAGGCTCGTCAGCCAGGAGGATGGGCGGCCGGCCGGCGATGGCGCGAGCGATCGCGACGAGCTGTTGATGACCGCCCGACAGCTGCCCGGGGCGTTGCCTGGCGCGGCCCATCAACCCGACCCGATCCAGCGCCGCTTCCACCCGGGCCCTTCGGTCCGCCGGGCTGGCGTTGCGCAGGCTGAGCGGGTACTCGACGTTCTCGTACACGCTCATGTCGGCGATGAGATTGAAGCTCTGAAAGATCAGCCCAATCTCGACATTTCTGAGCCGTGCTTTCTCGGCGGGTGGCAGCCGGTCGACAGCATGTCCGTTCAAGAAGTATCGTCCGCGGGTCGGCGTGTCGAGCATGGCCAGCAACGACAGGAACGTGGACTTGCCGCAGCCCGACGGCCCCGAAACGGAAATGTATTCTCCACGGCCGATGTCGACCGTGATGTCCGACAGCGCCCAGGTCTCTTCATCAGCATCGCCTTTGAACACCTTGCTGATGCCCTCGAGACGGATGAGCGGCATGTTGCTACCGACGGTCTGTTCCGCCGGCTGCCGACGCTTCCACCACGACATGCCGCCGAGCGTAGCACGCCACTTTTGGGTTCCGACAAAGATGTGACGAACGGCACCCGTAAACACCAGCCGGGCATTTGAGGTATTTGGTACCGTTCGGGTTGACCGGCTCTGAAGTGAGTGAAAACCGAGAACTGTGAACCGAAAACAAAACCAAAAACTAATCGAAAACCAAAAACCGAAAACCAAAAACTAACCGAAAACCGAAAACCGAAAACCAAAAACTAACTGAAAACCGAAAACCAAAAACCAAAAACTGCTCTTCTGGAGGCTTCATGAAAGCGATGTTTTTCGTCGCCGCCGTAGCGCTGGCGACGCCGGCAATGGCGCAACACGTTCACGAGGATATGCAGGCGCAGGCTCAGACCCCGGCTCCGCCGCCTGCTGGCGGAGGAGCGGCTCAGGGTCGGGGGCCTCAGACTCCGCCGATCGACGTGCCGTGGAACGACGCCATTCCTGCCGGCACCCCCGAGCACGCGGCCCGCGCGTTGAAAGAGTCGCCGCGGCACGGCGAATGGGTGGACATCAAGATGGCCGACGGTACGGCCTTGAAGTCCTGGGTCGTGTATCCGGAGCGATCGACGAAGTCCGGTGTGGTGCTCGTGATTCACGACATCCGCGGGATGTCGGACATCGCCCGCGCCGCGGGCGATCAGCTGGCACAAGACGGATTCATCGCAATTGTGCCCGACTTCTTGTCCGGTAAAGGCCCGAACGGAGGCGGCACCGAGTCGCTCGGCGCCGGGGTCGGCCAGGCAATTCAGTCGCTGACGCCCGAGGACGTCGTCGCCCGTTTGAACGCGGCGATGGAGTATGGCAAGAAGCTGCCCGCTTCGAACGGCAAGACCGGCGTCATAGGCTTCTGCTGGGGCGGAGCGCGGAGTTTCGGCTTCGCCGCCGCACAGCCGGCGTTGAACGCGGCGGTTGTGTACTACGGCGACGCGCCTGGCGCCAGCGACGGCACGATCGAGACCAAGCTCGCGAATCTGAAAGCGCCGGTCCTTGGTCTCTACGCAGGGAACGATGCCCGCATCGGTGCCACGATTCCGGCAACCGAGGCCGCGATGAAGAAGCTTGGCAAGAGCTACGAAGTCCATACCTACGAGGGCGCGGGTCACGGCTTCATGGGCGCGCAAGCGGGCGCGGGAGGTGCGAACCTGAAGGCCGCTCAGGAGTCGTGGCCGCTGGTGGTGAAGTTCTTTACTGACAAGCTGAAGTGAAGCTGAAAATGCTGAATGGTGAATTCTGAATGCTGAATGGATTGCCGATTGCCGATTGCAGAGTTCAACGCGGATGAACCTTCAATCGGCATTCAGCACTTACATGATTTCGCTCAATGGTGAATTCTGAATGCTGAATGAATTGCCAATTGCCGATTGCAGACTTCAACGCGGATGAACCTTCAATCGGCAATCGGCAATCGGCAATCAGCAATCAGCAATCAGCAATCGCCAATCGGCAATCAGTATTCAACATTCATCATTCAGCATTCAGCCTTTACATGATTTCGCTCAATGGGTGAGCGCGTAGATCAACACGTTGATGCCGGTCTGATATCCCTCGACCGAGAACGTGTAGAAGTACTGCGGGTCGGCGGCTTCCTGTTCGAACGCATCACCGAAGTCGGTGTTGTGCGTGATGAAGACCATCATGTGCCCCTGCTTGTCGAAGATCGCACGGGCTTCTGGCGTGGCGCTGTCGGCGCCGCGCTCCGAGGTGCCGCCGCCAAGGCTGCGCCACGCACCAATCGACGGAATCTGGATCACGCGCTTGACGTCGAACTGCTGGTGAAACAGCGGATGCGTGAGCGGCACATCGACGATCGGGTATTCCGAGGGCGGCAGCGCTTTGCCGATCTCGCGCGCCCACACTTGCCACGCCCAGGTTCCCCAGAAATCGTCAGCCCAGAGAAACCCGCCCTTCAGCAAGTACTCGCGCAGCCGTTCCGCTTCCTGCGGGCTGAAGTAGGTGTTGCCCACTTCCGTCATCATGATGAACGGGCACTGGAACAAGAGATCGTCGGTGAGCCGGAGGACGACGTGATTCGGTTCGCCTGAGCCGTCGCGGCTGATGCGCGTGCGGGTCAGCTCCGAGAGACGAATCGACAGGTTGATGTCGGCGCGCGGATAGTCCACGAACCAGTAAGCGCCGTCCCCGTCGGTGCTTCCCGAAAACATGATCCGACAGAAGCTGAAGCTGCCGTCGAAGCTTTCAGGCGTCGCCATGCGGATCGGTTCCGAGCCGTAGCCGAAGCCGTAGCCACCAAAGCCGCGGCGCCGCTGCGCCAGCGCCGTGGTCGCTGTCGCCAGTAGCGCGGCCGCCGCGATGCCGCCAATGAGCCGCCGGACTGTCCTCGCTCGAACCAACTCGATCACCTCTTCAGTCTACAGGAGAAGCGGCCGCGACCTGTACTCGTGGGACGAGTCTTGCACTAACCGGGGCGGAGGTCGAGATGCTCTGCAGAATGGCCGCATGTGCCGTGGCGGGGATGTTGTTGGTGGGGTGTGCGGAGCTGAACAGGCTGGCGGCCCTGGTGCAGGCGCCACGGTTCGAGCAGTCGCCCGATCACCGCGCCGAGATACGGATGACCGGCGGTGGCGGTGGCCTCCCGGTTGGTGGCGCAGGGGTTCGATTGTGGGCGAGAGTAACCAACCCAAACCCTTTCAGCCTCACGCTTGGCACCTTGAAAGGCACGCTGTTCCTCGAGGACTCGCGCGCTGCCGACGTTGATTTTCCGCTCGGCCTGCCGCTTGCCGCCGGCGGCGACACGACGGTGCCAATTGATCTCACCGTGAGCTTTGCGAATCTACCGGGGCTTGCCGATACGATTCGGCGCGCGCTCAACCGGCAGCCGCTCGCGTATCGACTCGAGGGAACGATCGGCGTCGATGCCGGCCAGCTCGGACAGCCGGTGTTTGGTCCGTTGACAATCCTTCGCGGCGACATTCGCCCGATAGCCCAACCCTGAATACTGCGTCGGTTAAGACTATGATCCCCGGATGCCCGTGTGCTCTCGCCTCGCGTTTCTGATCGTATTCTCCATCATGCAGACGGGAAGTCTCAGCCAGGACGAGCGCGCGCTGGTCGCCTCGATCGATGCGCGCAATGGTGAGTCGCTCGCGCTGCTCGAGCGCGTGGTCAACATCAACAGCGGCACACAAAACTTTGCTGGTGTGCGAGAGGTTGGCCGTGTGTTCAGTGCGGAGCTCGAGCGGCTCGGCTTTCAGACACGATGGGTGGACGGGAGCGCGTTCAACCGAGCCGGTCATCTGATCGCGGATCATCACGGCAGCGGCCCCCGGCTGCTGCTGATCGGGCATCTTGATACCGTCTTCGAGAAGGACAGTCCCTTTCAAAAATTCGAGCGGCTCGACCAAGGCACGGCGCGCGGCCCCGGCATCATCGACATGAAGGGTGGCGACGTCGTCATGCTTGGCGCGCTCGAGGCGCTCCATGCGATCGGCATTCTCCAGAATATGAATGTCGTCGTGGTGATGACCGGAGACGAAGAGGACTCTGGCGATCCGTTGAGCGCGGCGCGAGAGGCGCTCGTCTCGGCGGCGAAAGGAGCTGACGTCGCGATTGGCTTCGAGGACGGTCCGGCCGATCCAAAGCTTGCTGTGACCGCCCGTCGCGGTACCACCGGCTGGCAGGTGCGTGTGCACGGCACGCCAGCGCACTCCTCGCAGATCTTCCGCGACGACATCGGCTACGGTGCGGTGTTCGAGCTCTCGCGCATCCTCAACGCCTTCCGCGAGAAGATGGCAGGCGAAGCACACCTCACGTTCAATCCGGGCGTGCTGCTCGGCGGCACCGCGGTGGAGTTCGATCCGGTGCAGCTTCGCGGCTCGGCATCTGGGAAAACGAACGTGGTCGCTGAGCACGCCGTCGTCTCTGGCGACCTTCGCGCGTTGTCAGCCGACCAGTTCGAAACAGCAAAGAAGACGATGACCGAGATCGTAGCGGCCTCGCTGCCGCGAACATCGGCGACGATTACGTTCGATGAAGGCTATCCGCCGATGGCACCGACCGACGGCAATGCCAAGCTGCTCGCGGCCTACGACCAGGCCAGCCGCGATCTTGGATTCGGCGGCGTGACGGCTGTGAGCCCCGATCGAGCGGGCGCCGCTGACGTCTCGTTCGTCGCCGGCCAGGTGCCGGCGATCATCGACGGCGTCGGGTTGATGGGGCACGACGATCATACTGCCAACGAGACAGCCGACCTGACAACGCTCCCGTCGCAGACCAAGCGAATGGCCGTGCTGCTCTACCGGATCGTGAAGGGTGGGGTACCGAAGTAGCTTTCTTCCGCCTAAAGGCGGAAGCCACAGATGACGATCTCGGCCTAAAGGCGGAAGCCGCAGACGACGATCTTCGCCTCAAGGCGGAAGCCGCAGACGACAATCTTTCGCCTCAAGGCGAAAGCCACGGACGACGATCTTTCGCCTAACGGCGGAAGCTACAGATGAATTGCACCTCGCCGTCCTTCACGACGAGCTTCACGCGGGTTCTGTTTGAACATCGTGTGGACCGGTCAGCTCTGCTAAAAGCGTGCGCTTCTCGAGATCGATGAGTTCTACCCCGAACGGGGTCGTGTGTCGTCGACAAGCGGCACGATCCGATCGTCGTCGATAAAGATGAGCACTCCTTGTCGGACGTTCGTGCCATCCCGGGTCCGTCCCGCGCGGATCGTTTTCTGCTGAGCCGTGGCGGGTGCTGTCTCAAGGATAGACGCTAGAACAACGACAGCGTCAATGGTGCGCGTGCGCTGAATCATACGCGCATGTAACTGTGACCGTGTCGCTGCGTATCTCGCCTGTACGAGCATGGCCGATGAGTGGCTCGATCTCGTGTATCTGGGGGACTTTCATCCGGGCCTTCGATTTGCACAGTCATCGACCGATCGAAATGACGAACGCTACCGATGGAGGGATTTAATGAGACGCAACCTTATGTTGGGAACGGTGTTTTCGGCGGCCATGGCGGTCGCGGTTTCCGCGCAGTCGCCGGCACCGCAGTCGGGCGCGGATCAGCAGGACAAGACACGCAGCAGCAGTAGTAGCAGTAGCCAGTCCGCGGATACGGTGACGTTGACGGGCTGTCTCCGGTCGGCCGGCTCATCGAGCGCATCAGAAGCGGCTTCTCCGACCGGAAGCCCGACCGCAGGTCAGTCATCGAGCTCGTCGGCTGGCGGATACATTCTGACGGAAGCGTCGGCGTCGGGCGGTTCGAGTTCGACCTCACCGACGGGCGCGAACAGTCCGTCAGCAACGAACCCAACCGGCACGAGCGGCGCGATGAGTGGGTCGACGTATCGGCTGAGTGGCAGCGCATCCAACTTCTCGAGCCTGGTCGGCAAGAAGGTGGAAGTGAAGGGCACGGTGCAGAATCGCGCGGGTAGCTCCAGCAGCACGGCGGGCGGCAGCCCGACCGGCCAGCCGGGAAGCGCATCCTCATCGTCCAGCTCCAGCTCGATGCCCCAGCTTCGCGTGACTTCGGTCAAGGAAGTCTCGGGCACCTGCTCACCGGAAGGGCGGTAGCGGAGAAGGGCGGGTCGACAGCCTCCGTCGGCCCGCCCGTTCGATCTTCGAGCCTCCACCCTCCACTTCGCCGATCCAATTCAACACTCGATTTCAATCGCGCGCCTCCGCCGTCGCGAATCCTCGCAGCGACCTTCCTCCGTACCCTCAACGATTGTTCGAGGCGCTTGCTCTTGCGGCGCTTTTCCTCGTTATGTACCTGACTCGTCAAGTGAACCGGTACGAACTGAAATTAGGAGCGCCGGGGTGACAGTCGGGTTGGGCTGCCCGCGCAGGCATGCCGAATAAATGGCGAAACATGGAATATTTTCTAAATAATCAGGCCTGGAATAATAGATGAGATTGGCTCAGGATCGCGGCACGGATTGCGCATGCACATCCTTGACCGCACGTGAACGCCGCGGCAGAACGCGGACTCACACGGAACGTCGGCGCTGGTGAAGTGGCCTAGCAGGAGAACGAAAGATGCGAGTGTTACGTGTCCAGGCGGTTGTCGCAATGGTTGCGCTGTCGGTCAGCCTCGTTGGCGCCCAGGCGCAAATCACGCCGCCGAAGAACAAATATAGTCCGCAAGACGACGTGAAGCTCGGTCGTGAAGCGGCCGCCGAGGTCGAGAAGCAGCTGCCGATTCTGCGCGACGACAACATCACATCGTATGTCGCCGACATTGGTCAGCGCCTCGTTGCCGCCATTCCACCCGAGCTCCAGCATCCGGAATTCTCATACACGTTCAAGGTTGTGAACGTGAAGGAAATCAACGCGTTCGCGCTTCCGGGCGGACCGATGTACGTCAATCGGGGAATGATCGAAGCGGCCAGGACCGAAGGTGAGGTTGCCGGGGTCATGGCCCACGAACTGAGCCACGTCGCGCTGCGGCACGGCACCGCGCAGGAGACAAAGGCGACGCCGTACGAGGTCGGGACGATTGCCGGTGCGATCCTCGGTGCGATTGTTGGCGGCAACGCCGGCTCGGTCATCGCGCAAGGAACCCAGTTCGGCCTCGGAACCGCGTTCTTACGCTTCAGCCGCGAATTCGAGAAGCAGGCCGACCTCGAGGGCTCACACATCATGGCGCGGGCTGGCTACGATCCTCGCGACATGGCGAACATGTTCAAAACGATTGAGCAGCAAGCAGGCGCTGGTGGACCACAGTGGTTGAGCGACCACCCGAATCCGGGGAACCGCTACAACTACATCCTCCAGGAAGCGGCGACGCTCCACGTCGACAATCCTCGACGCGACAGCGCCGCATTCCAGAGCGTGCAGGCGCGCCTTCATCAGATGTCGCCGGCTCCTTCAACCGAGCAGGCGACGCGGAATGCCGGCAATCGGCGAGGCAACCCGCCTACCACGAATAGCGGGCGGATCAATACCAACGTCGAACGCCCATCGTCGCGCTATTCCTCGTACACCGAGGGCAACCTGTTCCGCATCAGCGTGCCATCGAACTGGCGCGAGCTTCCGGGAAACAACTCGGTGACATTCGCGCCCGAAGGTGGATACGGTGCGGTCAACCAACAGAGTGTCTTCACCCACGGCATCGAGGCGGGCCTGATGAGAAATGAAAGCCACGACCTCCAGACCGCCACGAAGGAGTTGCTGCAGGAAGTCTCGCGGTCCAACCCTCGAATGAGTCGGGGCTCCGGATCCGATCGCGGGACGCTCGGCGGCCGGCAGGCAATCCGCACCATGCTCTCGAACCAGAACGAGGTGACGGGACGAAACGAGCGGATCGCCTTGTATACGACTCTGCTCGATGACGGGTCGCTGTTCTATCTGTTGGGCGTCGCCCCGGACAACGAGTTCGGCACCTATGACGATGTGTTCGACAGGATTGCGCAGTCGCTGCAGTTTTCCGGCGAGCAGCGCCGGTAATTAATCAACCGCGAGTGCCGGCGTTGACGCCGGCGCTCGCCGATTGTGCGTGACCGCTCCCGAAAAACCTCATTCCCGCCGGAAGCGTGTTTCCCTCGCTTCCTCGACCCTAACCTTTTCATCGCAAGAGCCAAAAACGCAAAACCAAGCGGGTAACGACATGAAGACTCTCCGTGGTACACTCCCCAACTTTGGGAGGTTGAATGTACGGAGCACGGGACATCGCGGAGAGTTTTCGAACCGTTCGTAAGAATACGATTCAAATTGCCGAGGACATTCCCGGCGATCAGTACGGCTTCCACGCGGCCGATGGGGTGAAGAGCGTCGGCGAGATCCTGGCGCACATCGCCGTCTCACCGCGATGGCAGATCGACGTCCACCAGCAGCGCATCTCGTCGATCGATCTGGGGTTCTTCGGCGGACGCGCCCCTCAGGTAGCGGCCGACGAGCGGGCATTGGCGACCAAGGAACAGATTCTCGCAGCGCTGAAGAAGGGCGGCGAAGAGTTCGCATCGATGGTTGACGGGTTGACGTCTGAACGTCTGGCCGAAGCCGTATCGTTCGCGCCCCCGCTGCAACCGTCACAGAAAACTCGCTTCGAGATGCTGCTCGGCGTCAAAGAACACGAGATGCATCACCGCGGTCAGCTGATGCTGATCCAGCGAATGCTCGGCATCGTTCCGCACCTGACGCGTCGTCGCCAGGCGGCCGTTGCGGCATCCAGTCGGTAGGTCGAATGAACATTCGACGTGGAGTATTCCGCAGCCCCTTACCAGATCCGCTCCACGAACCAATACGCGCCTGCCAGCGTTACGACCACTGATGCGGCAGTGGCGAGCTGGCTCGCGCGCACTGGATCCCGCCGGCGCAACACCGCCAGAATCGAAGCCACGGCAATCACGATCACGGCCTGGCCGATCTCGACGCCGAGATTGAACGAAAACAGCGAAATCCCAAGTGCGCGGGAGGGCAGGCCCATCTCCCGCAGCACGCTGGCAAAGCCAAACCCGTGCACGAGGCCGAAGAAGAGCGCAATCCAGGCCCGTACGTCGCGCGCCCCTTTTGTCGAGAGCAGGTTATCGGCTCCGACGTAAACGATGCTGAGTGCGATCGCTGGTTCGACGATGCGTGCCGGCGGCGTCACGATGTTGAGGGCGGCGAGCGAGAGCGTGATGCTGTGGCCAATGGTGAACGCGGACACGATGCCGAGCAGCCGGAGAACGCTTCCCCCGAGCAGAAGCAGGCCGACGATGAAGAGGATGTGATCAGGGCCGATCGCGATGTGATGGATGCCGGCGGCGGTAAACGCTC
>JBPYFA010000507.1:0-12288 GCA_051986585.1 Vicinamibacterales bacterium
GGTGGCGATCCCGGCGTGATCGGAAAGAGCGTCCGTATCGATGGGGCGCCAGCCGTCATCACCGGAGTCGTTGCCAGGTCCTTTCGCGGCACGCTGATGGGGGTCGAACTCGACGGCTACGTCACCATTGACGACTACGGCGTGCTGATGCCAGATGCGCAACGCTGGCTGTATCACAACCGGAAGGCACGACCGCTCCAGCTGTTCGCACGGCTCAGACCCGGTGTGTCGGTGAGCGAAGCGCAGGCGGCGACCGACGCGCTGATGGCTACGCTCGCCAAGGAACATGCGGACACCGATCAGGGTGTCGGCGCTCGTGTCATCCCCGAACCGCTGGCGCGCCCTCTGCCGATGCGCGCAGTGGCGACGGCCATTCCCTTCGTACAGTTCTTTGGACTGGCGGTCGCAGGCGTAGTGCTTCTGCTGGCGTGCACGAACGTGGCGAACCTGCTGCTGGTTCGCGCGACGGCGCGCGAGCGAGAGATGGCGGTTCGCGCGGCGCTGGGCGCCAGCCGCGGAAAACTGATCAAGCTGATGGTCGTCGAAGGGCTCCTCCTTTCGATCATGGGGGGCATCGTCGGCTATGTGGTCGGTCAATGGGTCACATGGGTCTACGTCTCACACCTCGACGTTGGCGCCGACCTGCCGCTGCGGTTTGACGCCACGTTCGACATGAAAGTGTTCCTCTTCTCGCTGGCCGCGGCCGTGTGCACGGGCATTCTCGTCGGTCTCTGGCCCGCCTGGCGCGCGTCGCGCGCCGATGCACGATCGGCCCTTCACGACGGCGGCAAGGGGCAATCTGACAGCTCGCATCGGCAGCGCCTCAGGCGGCTGCTCGTCGTCGCACAGATCTCTGGAGCGCTTGCGCTCCTGATCGTCGCCGGGCTGTTCATCCGCACGCTGACCTCTGCCCAGCGGGTCGATCTGGGTTTTGACGCCAAGCACTTGATCACCGTGCGGCTCGATCCCAGGCAGATCGGGTACGACGAGGATCGGACCAACGAGTTCTACAAGGAGTTGCAGCGACGCGTCGCGGCTTGGCCCGACGTGGCATCGGTCGCCGTCGCGTTCACGACGCCAATGAGTTATCTGATTGGCGGCGGCGCTATCTACATCGAGGGGCAACCGCTCCCGCCCTCGGCGCAGCCACCGGCATCATTCATGAACCATGTCGGCCACAACTACTTCGAGACGATGGGCATTCCGATCGTAAGCGGACGCACGTTCGTGGAAGATGACGAGCGAGAGCACTCGCTGACGCGTAAGTTCGCGATCATCAACGAAGCGATGGCCGAACGATACTGGCCAGGACAAAACCCGATCGGTCGCCGCTTTCGCGCGTTCAATCCGACCGACCCGCTGCTCGAGATTGTCGGCGTTGCTCGCAACAGCAAGTACGTGTTGATCTTCGAACCACCGCGTCCCTACATTTATCTTCCCCTGGTTCGCGATCTCTCGCTGCGCACGCTGCACGTGCGCGCGGCCGGAGATCCGGCCGCACTCGCGACACGACTCGAGCGAGAGATCAAGGACCTCGCGCCGGATCTGCCGATTGCCGACTTGCGCACCATGGATCAGTCACTCACCGGGATCTTCGGATATCTGATCTTCAGAATCGGCGCGCTTCAAGCGACCGGAATGGGCATCCTGGGTCTGCTGCTGGCGCTGGTCGGCGTGTATGGCGTGGTCTCGTTCGGCGCGTCGCTGCGGACGCGTGAGATTGGCATCCGCGTGGCGCTCGGCGCGCAGCCACGGGATGTGCTGCATTTGATTCTCGGACAGGGTCTGCAGCTGGTGTTGGTTGGTCTGATAATCGGCCTGGGAGTTGCCCTCGGGATGGGTCGCGTGTTGTCGCGGTTCCTGCCGATGGTCGATTCCACCGACTGGATTCTTTTTGCGATTGTGTCAGCCGAACTCGCCGCGTTGGCGCTGATGGCCTGCTACATTCCCGCTCGGCGAGCGACGCGAGTACCGGTCATGTCGGCATTGCGTCACGAGTGACGGCCATCCCTACTCGAGAAGGCTGGACTGATACCTCCGATAAATCGCCGAATGTGCCGCGCCGTCTTTGGTCGACTGCAGTTCCCGAATGAGTGCGTCGAGCCGCGGCGTCAGGATGATCAGGTAACGGGCATCGGTCGCCTGATAGGTATGTGCGACTCCAGCGGGAACAAAGACCGTTCCGCCCGCCGGGACATCGACCTCGCGATCCGAAAACCTGAAATGAAGCGTGCCCTCGAGGACATGCCATGCTTCATCATCGGCGTGATGGACATGAAGCGCTGCAGGGCCGCTGCCCCGCCACTCTCTAATGACGAAGGATTGCCCGACGGCTACAAGCGGGCTCGACGCGGCACTGCTGGGTAACGTCGGAAGTGCGATTACGGGCTCCGTCATAGTCGCTCTCCGCCTTCGATACACGACCAGTCTCTGTAGTACGTTAGCGCCATCATGTCGATCGCACTTCACCTCGAAAACAGGGGCTCACTTCCCGCCAGGAATGCTCGATAGGCGCCGATGAAACGAAAATCAACAGGCGACTTGCTCGGCCACCGCGTCATACTCGCCTGCATGAGCGCTCTTGGGAGGGCCAATCGATGAAACGGCGGTCGTTTCTCAAGAATGCGTCGATCGCTGGCGCGGGTCTTGCCGCCGGCCGCACGTTCGGCCTCCCGCCGCAAGCGCCGAGGGACGCGGCGAATTCCACACTCGTTCTCGATCCCGTTCCGCAGTTTGAATTGTCGCCATATCTTTACATGCAGTTCATGGAACCGCTCGGCGCGACCGACGGGTCGGTCGAAGCCGCGTGGGACCACGCGACCGACCGCTGGCGCGAAGACCTGATGGCAGTCACTCGCGATCTCGCGCCGACGATGATGCGTTGGGGCGGCATTTTCGTGGACTTCTACCGCTGGCGTGAAGGCGTCGGACCACGCAATCAACGTCCGGCAATGCTCAACCTCCTCTGGGGTGGAGTGGAATCGAACCAGGTGGGGACCGCGGAGTTCGTAGCCCTCTGCAGAATCGTCGGAGCGGAGCCGCTGATCTGCGTCAACTTCGAGTCGGACGGACGGCAGCAGTACACGAAGGCGAAAGATAGCGTTCGCACGGGCGGCGCCGAAGAAGCGGCCGCGTGGGTCGCGTACTGCAATGACCCTCGCAGCGCCGAGCGGAAGGCGCATGGCAGTGCAGCCCCCTTCGGCGTCCGCTACTGGCAGATCGGAAACGAGACGTCGTACGACAAGAACGGATTCGACCTCGACACTGCTGCGCGCAAGACGGTCGCGTTTGCGAAAGCCATGCGTGCAGCCGATCCGAATATCCGCCTCATCGCGTGGGGTGACAGCGACTGGGCCGGCCACATGGCCGATCTCGCTGGAGAGCATGTCAACTATCTCGCGTTCCACCACATGTTCGATCCTGACTCGCGCGAACAGCCGGTCCTGCGAGGAGAGCTATATCGGCGCGATCCGGATGCGACCTGGGCGCAGCTGATGGGCGCCTGGCAGGCACACGACACCAAAATTCGTCACATTCGCGAAAGTCTTGGCAGTCGCCAGATTCCGCTCGCGTTGACGGAATGTCACTTTACGATTCCGGGACGGGATCGCGGCGACGTGATGTCTACTTGGGCGGCCGGCGTGTCCTACGCCCGCATTCTCAACAATCATCAGCGCCACGGCGACGTGCTCAAGATCGCAACCGCCGCTGATTTCTGCGGAACGCGGTGGCAGAACAACGCGGTGATGATTCCGGTGCCGAAAGGAAGCGGCCGCGCGTATCTGCAGCCGGTCGCCCGTGTGATGCAGCTGTATCGACAGCACGTCGGCACGCATGCGATCAAGGTTGCGGCAGTTCCAGAAGGGCTCGACGTAGTGGCCAGCCGACGTGATCACACGCTCTTTCTGCACGTCGCCAATACAAACCGCACCAAGGGGGTGACCGCTGCGCTCGAAGTCGCCGGCCGCAGGATCCGGAGAGGACGGGCGTTCGAGATCGCCGAGGATTCAACGGTGGAGCTGTCGTACTTGAATAGCGCAGATGTCATGACGACAGTGGAAAAACCAATCAGCGGCGGCGGGTTGTGGGAGTTTCCGGCGGCCTCGGTGTCGGCCGTGGAACTGGAGATCGATCCGTCCCCCTGATCCGGGCCACGGCTCATCATCCGATGGCGTGGTGTCGGGTTTCGGAAGCCATCAGCACCGCGACGATGGTGACCAATGCCATCGCAATCACGTACGCCGCCAGCGCACCGCGGCCGTACGGGAGCAGCGCCGTCGCAATGAACGGCGATAGTCCACCGGCAATCACCGACGAGAGCTGGGATCCGAGCGACGCACCGCTGTAGCGGACACGCGTGCCGAACAGTTCCGAAAAGAATGCGGCCTGCGGCCCGTACATCGGCGCGTGCGCGAACACGAGCGGTACCACAAGCGCAAGCCGCACTAGCCATGGCGATCCCGTATCGAGCAACCAGAACAGCGGATAAGCGAAGAGCG
Source organism: Vicinamibacterales bacterium (assembly GCA_051986585.1). Classification (GTDB taxonomy): domain Bacteria; phylum Acidobacteriota; class Vicinamibacteria; order Vicinamibacterales; family 2-12-FULL-66-21; genus JALZOC01. Next base: position 4,500 of record JBPYFA010000507.1, read on the forward strand.
CCGTAACCGAGGCACCGAGCAGATACACCGGCCGTCGTCCCAGCCGATCCGACAACGCACCGAAGAAGGGGATGGCGAAGAGCCCACAGGCGGAACCGACGAGTACGGCGTTCAGGATCACCTCTCGATCCAACCCGACTTTCTGAGTGCCGTACACGAGCGAGAACACTGAGTAGATGTAGAAGGCGCCATTCTCGGCAAGTCGCGCCCCTACTGCAAGCACGACCTCTCTTCGCTGTGTACGAAGCAGCTCGACCACCGGCCGCCGAGCCTCGGTTCGTGCTGCCTTGACGCGCTCAAACGCCGGCGTCTCCAGGATTCGCAGTCGTATGATCAGGCCCACGCCGACGAGCACGATGCTCAACAAGAACGGCACCCGCCATCCCCACGACAGGAACTGTTCTTCCGGAAGGCGCGCGAACCAGGCAAAGACTGCGGTTGAGAGGAGCAGTCCAGCCGGCACGCCGATCTGAGGCCAGCTGCCATAGAATCCCCGCGCTCCTGCCGGCGCATGCTCAACGGCCATCAGCACCGCGCCACCCCACTCGCCGCCGACGCCGAAGCCTTGCGCGAGACGCAGAATCACCAGGGCGACGCCGGCCCAGGGGCCTATCTGGACATAAGTCGGCAGCAGGCCGATCCCGAACGTGGCCACGCCCATGATGATCAGCGTCAGGACGAGCATCGACTTCCGTCCGATTCGGTCGCCGTAGTGGCCGATGACGATGCCGCCGATCGGACGAGCGACGAATCCGACAGTGTAGGTGCCAAACGCCGCAAGTGTCCCCGCGAGCGGATCGAAGGTGGGAAAGAACAGCTTGTTGAACACGAGCGCGGCGGCGGTGCCGTACAGGAAGAAGTCGTACCACTCGATGGTCGTTCCGATCATGCTGGCCACCGCGACCAGCCGGATCGAATCCGCACGAACCGCAGAAGCGTCAGTCATTTGGTCGCTCGCGACGAGCTGAGATAGTGAGCGAATGGCTGTGACGGTGACGTCGCATGTCTAGGAAATAAAATCGAGTAGCCGGTCGCACCGCGCGAGAGTGCGGCGTCAACTGGCGCGCTATTTCCTGGCGGGAGCCCGTCGGCGCAGTTCCTCGAACCAGTTGGTGACGATCGCCAGCGTTGAACCGGTGGCGCGCGCGGAGAGCTCCACGAGGAAACGATTGCGGTCGGGTGTGATATCCCAAGTCGTCGTCGAAGGCTGGCGAAACAGCTCGCGCGGTGGTCCGGCGCGAAAATCCGGATTGGTGACGACGTCGACCGCCATGAGTTTTGCGACGGGAACCCGCGCCCAGTAGAACAACTCGCGACCATCCTTTGACCACCGAGGCGTGCTGCCGCCGTCCAATGAAACCCGGGTCTTCGGCCCCGGCCCGGGAAACGGTTGGACGTAGACCTCGATGCCGCCCGACTCGGTTGACTCGTACGCCAGCCAGCGACCGTCGGGCGACGGCTGCCCGTCGGTCTCGGCGCCAGCAGCATCGGGATGCATCGGTTGCGGCGGTCCGGGGGGCCCGGTGGTCGGAATCGCCATCATCATCAGCCGTCGGCGTTTGTCAGGCCCGGTGTCGTAATAGATCAACGTTTTCCCATCAGGAGTGACCGCGCGCGGGACAGCAACCGATTCGGTTGCGAAGAGCTGCGCCGGCCGGGCGCTCGCGTCGGCAGGCACAACATACAAGCCGTGCTTGCCCTCGACTTCACCGCTATAGATCACGCGACGTCCGTCTGGAGTCCAGATCGGAAAATCATTCGTGTCCGTCTGTGTTCCGAAGCTGAGACGCGTCAGGGTGCCCCGCTCGACGTCGAAGGTCCAAATGTCTCTGCCGTTTCGAGCGTTGCTGATTCCATTTACGACGAAGCGCCCATCTGGGGACAGGCGGCCGGTTCCCCACATCTGTTGCGACTGGCCGGGCAACAGCTTGGTCTGTCCGCTACGGTCGGCCCAAGCGAGCGCGGTCCCGCCGCTGCCCGGACTCGAAAAGTACGCAAGCACCCCGGATGCCGACGCGGAATAGTCGGCGGTGCCAGCGGGCCCGATTACGGACACGTCCTCAACAACCGGGACCTCGCCGCCGGTGACTTCGAGGCGCGACGGATTGAACGGCATCGCGAACAGGGTCGTGCCGCGCACGAATGTCAAGTGGCCGCTCGCGACATATTGGCCGTTATTGCCGCCCCTTGCGATCAGCCGGTGACCGGTCTTGTCCAGATCCTGCACGGCGAATTGCACGTCGGCCGGGGTCATCACCGTAAACAACAACCGCCGATCGCCAGGCAGGAACTGAGGACGGACGTGCGCGGTCTCACCTTTCGAGCTATCGAGTGTGGTCAGAGGCTCGGGCACACCGCCGTCGGCCGACACGCGCATCAAGCCCTTCGGGCCGGGGAACGCGATGATGCCATCGTCGCTCCAAGCGCCGCCCGATTGGAGCGAGCCTTCGCAAAGCGCGATGGCGGTCCCGCCAGTGATCGGTATCTTCTTGATTTTCTGATCCGTGAGGTCGCCGTAGGCAATCCACTGACCATCGGGAGAGAACAGCGGAAAGGCGCCACCCTCGGTCCCGGGCACGACTTTGCCGTCGAACTGATCGAGCATCCTCAACACAATTCCGGCGCTCGAGTTCTGTCCGCCGACCACGGCATAGGCGACGCGCGTGCCATCACGAGACGTCGCGACAAACAGCGAGAAATCCTTCACGACCTGCGCCGAGCGTGTGACCAGGTGAGACTCAGGCTCGGGCCGACGTGAAAGGCCCAAGGCGACGGCGGCCAAACCAATCACGATCGCCACGCCCCACGGCAGCCACCGCCCGAGCCTGGAAGGGCGGGGTGTCGCCACAGTCGCGACGGCAGGCACGACGGGTTGGTCGGGCTCGTCCATGCCGATCCACACATCACCGATATCCCGCAGACGTTGCCGCGGGTCCCGTTCGAGGCATCGCTCGAGCACACGGCGGACCTTCGGAGGCGTGTCCGCCGTTAACGCCCTCCAGTCGATGTCCTGTCGCAGCACGGCGGCGAGCACATCCGAGACGTCGTCTCCCTTGAACGCGCGCTCTCCGGCCAGCATCTCAAACAGGACGACGCCGAACGCCCAGATGTCGGCGCGTCGATCCACCTTTTTCCCTTTGGCTTGCTCCGGCGCCATGTAGGCGGCTGTCCCGAGAATCACGCCGAGTTGCGTGGCGCGCTGAGTGAGCGTCGGCGAGTTCATGACGTTGAGGTCTGACGATGATGTCGGGTCCAACGCTTTGGCGAGCCCAAAGTCGAGGACCTTGACTGTGCCGTCAGGGCGGACCTTCACGTTGGCCGGCTTGAGGTCGCGATGAACGATGCCCTGTTCGTGGGCAGCCTCCAGCGCCGAGCCGATTTGCCTCGCGATCGCCAATGCTTCCGCGAGAGGTACTGGACCTTGCTCGATCCGATCGGCAAGCGTCGGCCCCTCCACCAACTCCATGACGAGCGCGTGGGTGACGCCGCTATCTTCGAAGCCGTAGATTTGGGCAATGTTGGGATGATTGAGCGAGGCAAGGACCTGGGCTTCGCGATGAAAGCGCGCGAGCCGGTCGGGATCGATGGCGAACGAATCCGGCAGAACCTTCAACGCCACGTCGCGACCGAGCTTCGAGTCGCGGGCACGATAGACCTGGCCCATTCCGCCTTCACCCAACTTATCCAGCACGGCATACGGCCCGAGCGTCTTGTCGATCATTGGCGGGTTCCGAGATTGACTATCATGGAATAGCGGTGAGGGTATCACGTCGGCCCCACCTCTCATCACTTTGATCGGCACTCACCGTCTTCCTGAGGCACACTTTCGGCGGAGCCCACCATGATGGATCTTCGCTACGCACTCCGGCTGCTGCGTAAGTCACCGCTCTTCACGATTGCCATCGTGCTCACGAGCGCTCTGGGGATTGGCGCCACGACCACGATCTTCAGCGTCGTCAACGCCGTGCTGGTGAGGCCGCTGCCGTTCGCCGATCCGGAGAGGCTGATGCAGGTGGCGGAGAAGAACGACAAGCTGAATCTGCCGGCCTTCGGCGCGTCGGCCTTGAACTATCTCTCATGGAAAGAGCAGACGCACACGTTCGAGGATCTCGGCGCGATTCAGTTCTCGACGTTTACGCTGCTCGGCCACGGCGATCCCGAGACCTACACCGGCAATGCGATCACGCCATCGCTGATGCGGCTGCTCGGGCTGAGCCCGGTTGTCGGGCGCGCCTTCGTCGAGGGGGACGACAAACCGGGCGCTGCGCCGATTGCAATGATCAGCGAACCGCTGTGGAGACGGCAATTCGGCGGCGATCCTTCGATCGTCGGAAAGCCAGCGGTCCTGAATGGAATCGCGCACAGGATCGTGGGCATTGCGCCGCCTGCGCTGGCGGTGCTCACGAACGGCGACGTGTGGGTCCCCTTGGTGATCGATCCGCCAAAAGAGATGCGGCTCAATCATGTCCTGTTCGTGGTCGGTCGATTGAAAGCCGGCGTCACACAACAAGCCGCGCAAGCGGAGATGGACACGATTGCCGCCCGAGTAGGCCAGGAACATCCGGAAGTCCGCGACTGGGGAATCAGTCTCGTCACCTTTGTCGACGCGTTCGTCAGCAGCCAGCTTCGCCGGGCACTTCTGGTGCTGCTGGGCGCGGTCGGTTTCGTGCTGGTCATTGTCAGCGCCAATATCGCCAATCTGCTGCTCGCCCGCGCGACGGCACGCCGTCCCGAAATCGTTGTTCGCGTGGCGCTCGGCGCGGGAACGGGCCGGCTCATTCGTCAACTGCTGATCGAGAGCCTGGTGCTGTCGACCGCAGGCGGGATCCTCGGCATCGCTGCCGCGTTCTGGGCGGTCGGCTTGCTCGAGTCGTCGCTGCCGCCAAACTTACTCCCCATTCCTCACATCGGCGTCGATCGCACGGTGCTCGCCTTTGCCGCGGGCATCACCTGCCTGAGCGGGCTGCTGTTCGGATTGGCACCGGCGTGGCACGCTGCCCGCACCGACGTCGCCACGGCATTGCGCGATGCCTGGCGTTCTTCGGGTGGAATCAGCGCCGCGCGGTTCCGTCGCGTACTCGCCAGCAGCGAACTCGCGCTCGCCACAGTCCTGCTCGTCGGCGCGACGTTGTTGCTCAGAAGCCTGGTCCAGCTGCAACACGTTCCGCTTGGATTCGATCCTGAAGGGGTGATCTCGCTGCAGGTCTCGCTGCCGCCAACGAAGTACCCGATGCCCAAGCGGGTGACCTTCTTCCGCGATTTGCGAGAAGCGCTTCAGGCGATCCCGGGTGTCGTTCGGGTCGGTCTGTCGAGCGGCATTCCGTTTGGCGCCGGCAATTACACGACGTCCCCTGTCTCGGTGCCTGGGCGATCGATTCTGCCGCCAGGTGCATCGGTGCCGATCGATTGGCGCGCCGTCAGCCCTGGCTATTTCGAGACGATGAAGATTCCGCTGTTGCGCGGACGCGACTTCACCGACAGCGACACGAGCGATGCGCCAGAAGTGATGATCGTCAGTCGGGCAACAGCGCACGCCTTCTGGGGCGACGAGGATCCGATCGGGCGGAGCGTACGGCGTGTCGCGGACTCGAAAGACTTCACCGTGATCGGCCTCGTCGGCGACGTGCGCAGCACGACGCTCAACAGCGAATCGCCGGCGCTCTACTATTCGGGCGGCACGCGTGTCTCGTCGTTGATGGACGTCGTCGTGCGGCCGGCTGGGGATCCGGCACCGGTGATCGCCGCGATTCGGCGGCAAGTGCGGGCGCTGGATCCTGACATCCCGATCATGAACCTTCGCCCGATGACGGAGTGGGTATCAGGCAGCGCGGCGCAGCCACGCTTCAACGCGACGCTGCTCGGTGGGTTCGCGACCGTTGCACTTCTGCTCGCCACGATCGGAACCTACGGCGTGCTGGCCTATTCGGTGTCGTTGCGGACGAAAGAGATCGGACTGCGAATCGCACTCGGCGCCGAACGTGGATCGGTGAGAGGCCTCATTGTCCGTGAAGGGATGACCGCCGGCCTCATCGGAATCGCGATCGGCGTCGCTGCCTCGGTCGCGGCCAGCCGGCTGATTAGCGCACTGGTGTTCGGAGTTTCTGTTCGTGACACCTCAACTTATCTCGGCGTGTCGATTCTCGTTGCGCTCGTTGCGCTCGCGTCGTGCGTGGTTCCAGCGGTGCGCGCATCGCGTGTCGATCCGCTGACTGCGATTCGGATGGACTAAAACCTGGGTTCTGCGGGGTTCTACGGGGGTCTACTGGGTTCTTCAGGGTTCGGTTCTTGGGTTCTGCACGGTTCTTGGGTTCTGCAGGGTTCGGACACGGCCCTGCAGGGAGGCCATTCGACGAGTCTCCGTTCAGTGGCAGTGGAACCTCACCGAACCCAGAACCCTGCAGAACCGAACCTTGTAGAACCGAACCTTGTGGAACCTAAGAACCGAACCTTGCAGAACCCAGTAGAACCCAGTAGAACCCCGCAGAACCCAGTTCAGAAGGTCAGCCTCAGACCGACCTGAAGACGTCGCATGGCGTTGGCGGTTCGGATGACGCCGAACGTCGTCGATGTCGCACCCGACGGCACCGACGCTCCGGGCTGACCGTAGTTGACGATGTTGAAGATGTTGGTTCCTTCCAGCCGAAACGTCAGCCGCGTCCCGCGCGGCATCTGAAAGTCGCGCGACAGGGCGAGATCGACGACGCGGAAGCCGGGGCCGTCGAGAAGGTTGCGCGGCGAGTTGCCGTCGGTGGCGACTCCGGTGACGACCTTGTTCTGCGCGAACGCCGCCGTATTGAACCACTGGTTGATCGTCGGGTTATCGAGGTGCGGATCGCCGACGAGCTGCGCGCGGTCGTTCGTATTGCCATCGAGGTTCGCGTCGACGTTGCCGTTCGTGACCGTAAACGGCAGCCCGCTGCGGATTTTGATGATCGGTCCCAGGCTCCAGCCGTTGAGCACGTGTCGGAGCGCATCATTCTTGCCCGTGTAGTAATCCAACGACCAGTTGATGCTGGTGCTGAAGACGTGGCGCTGATCGGTGTCTGCGCGGCCGTAATCCTCAGGCAGCTGGCTGTAGTTCTGCGCGCCACCGCCTGTGGTGTTGTTCATCAGCTGCGCGCTCGTCATCGTCTTGCTCAGCGTGTAGAAGCCGTTGACGCTCACGTGATGCGACTCGCGCAGGTTGAACGTCACCTGCAGGCCGTTGTAGTTCGAGTACTGATCGGAATCGAGCAGGAGGACGGCGCCGAACGCGGGATTCGGCCGCCGCGACAGGATGTTCGCGCCTGCCGCCGTCGCGGTGGACGTAACGATCGGGTAGTTGACATCGCGCTGGAAGGGCAGATCGCGAGTGAACGTGCCGACGTAGGTCGCGCCGACCGCGAGCGCCCTCGTGAGCTGGCGCTGCACGCCGATGTTCGTCTGATAGGCGTGCGCCCAGTCGAAGCCGAGCGCAACGCCAAGGATGCCGCCCCCGTTTGCGTACGAACCGTCATACGGGAACGGTGCGCCGCCCACGAAGTTGTTGTACGGATTGCGCAACGAGGCGCCGTTCGGCACACCAGCCGCATTCGTCGTCGGACTGATGTTCGTAAACGTGAGACGCGTGCTCCACGGCTGGAAGTTGGTCATCGCGTTCCACTCGTTGCCCGAGATGCTGCCGTAGAAAAGGCCGCCAGCCGCGCGAATTGACGTTTTGCCGTCGCCGAAGGGATCCCAAACGAAGCCGACCCGTGGCGAGACGTGGCCGAGGCGCGTCGGAATGACCCCGCGTTCGATGCCCGGATCA
>JBPYFA010000508.1:0-13475 GCA_051986585.1 Vicinamibacterales bacterium
ATCACCCCTGCCGGTCGACTGGGGTTTCTCGGGCTCGTTTTCTCCGGATGGAAAGTCGCTCGCGTTCAACCGCCATCCAGCGGTGTGGTCGAGACAGCATTATCGCGGGAGCTACGCGGCCGACCTCTGGATCGCAAATCTGTCGAACGGCACGTACACGAAGCTGCTGGGAGACGAACGCTATAACCGCTATTGGCCGATGTGGGGCGCCGATGATGCCATTTACTTCGTCGCCGATCCGCTGCCGAACGATAAGAGCGTGAAGGCGGGGAGCTTCGAGGTCAGAAAGAGCGCAAACAACATCTACCGGGTTTCCTCGAAGGGCGGGCAGCCTGTCCAGGTCACGAAACACACCGACGGCAATGTGTTCTGGCCGTCGATGTCGAGCGATGGAAAGGTGATCGTTTACGAAGACAACTTCGGCATCTGGAAGCTCGACATCGCGACCGGGCGCACGAACGAAATCAAGCTCGACATTGCCACCGACGAGAAGGAGAACCAGATCGATGCCGAGACGGTGACCAACGAAGTTGACGCGTTCGACATCTCGCCCTCCGCGCACCGCGCGGTGATCTCGACGCGCGGACAGATTCTGACGATCGCGACCGACCGTGGCGACATCACCCGCATTGCGGCCGACAAGATGGCTTCACGCAACGACGCACCGAAGTGGTCGTTCGACGGCAAGTACATCGCGTTCATCTCCGATCGATCGGGGCGGGATGAGGTGTGGATCAGCGAGTCGGAATCGAAGGCGCCGAAGAAGATCACCGATCTCGACAACGAAAAGGGATCGCTCGTCTGGACGCCGGACTCGAAGCTGCTGTTGTATACCGCTGGAGACAAGAAGCTTTACAGCTACAGCGTCGCCGATGGCAAGACGGCGACGATCACTGCGACGGATCTGGGGCGGCTGGGTTCGGTCTCGGTGTCTCCGGACAGCAAGTGGGTGACCTTCTCGAAGCAGGATCGCACGGTGCGAACACATGTCTATATCGCCCCGATCGGCGGCGGTGAGGAGCGGCACATCTCGGACGACCGCCTGTTGTACTCCGAGAACGACGCGGTATGGACGGCCGACGGACGCTACCTCGTGTTTACCTCGTCAGAAGGCACGAACAACGGCATCGCAACGCAGGGTGGCCTGACGACGACGATGACACTGTGGGCATTGTCGCTGCGCGATCAGGATCGCGATCCGACGAACCGCGACATCGACAACGAAGCGCAGGGTGTCGCCGCCGAAGCGGCCGCCAGACAAAGCAGCGGCCGTGGAAATGCGCCGGGAGCGCCGTCGCCAGTCGAGGTGCGAATCGACTGGAGTGGGCTCAGCCGCCGCGCGCGGCAGATTGCCGTGCCCGGAACGTTCGTCGCCAGCCTGACACCTGCACCCGAAGGGCATTCCGTCGCCGTGGCGGTCTCGGCTGGAGGATTCGGCGGCGGACGAGGGGCCGGTGCGGCGCCAGCCGACGCCACGAGCGGCATGTACATCATCAACGTGGAAAGCGATCAGCAGACGCGCATCCCGCCGGCGCCGCCCAACGCCGCGGGCGCGGGCGGCGGCCGTGGGCGCGGTGGCGCAGGGGGCGCCTTTGGTGCCGGCGGCAGCAACATGGTGTTCGCGCGCGACGGCCGCACCTTGTACTTCAGATCCGGAAGCGGACTCTATGCCGCGACGATTCCGGCCACAGCTATCGGAAATGCGAACACTCCAGCGGCGGGTGGCGGCCGGGGCGGGCGTGGCGGCGGAACGGGCGCAGCGGCGGCAGACGCGGCTGGCGGAAATGCAACCGCGCGGCAGGTCACCTACACCGCCACCATCGAGATCGATCACAAGGCACTTCGCGCGCAGGTCTTCAACGAAGGCTGGCGCATCATGAAGAACCGCTTTTACGACGGCGAAATGCACGGTGCCGACTGGCCGGCGGCAAGAAAGACCTACGAGCCGCTGCTCGACTACCTCGTCGACGAGGAAGAACTGCATACCGTGATGATGATGATGATCGGGACGCTGAATGCCTCTCACACCGGCGTGAGTGGCGGTCCCGCGACCAGCCAGCGCACACTGGCCACACGCTACCCGGGCTTCGATCTGGTTGCCGATCCGTCCGGGCTGTATAAAGTCGGCCACATCTACAAGGACGGACCAGCCGACCGCGACTATCTGAAGATCAAGGAGGGCCACTACATCGTCGCGGTCGACGACCACGACCTGAAGACGACCGAAAACTACTGGCGGTATTTCACGCTCGCGGCCGGAACGAAATTCCATTTCCTGATCAACGACAAACCGGTTCGCGACGGAGCATGGGACGTCACTATTACCCCCGCAAGCACGACGACGTTCGGCGATCTTCAGTACGCACGGTGGGTCGACGAGCGGCGCGACACGGTCACGAAGCTGAGCAACGGCGAGATCGGCTACCTGCACATCCGTGCGATGGATGCGCCATCGCTGCGCCAGTTCCAGCTCGATCTCGCAGCCAACCGAACCAAGCGCGCCCTGGTCATCGACCAGCGATTCAACGGCGGAGGCGGCATCGATCAGGAACTGCTTGGCATCCTCGCCGGGCGGCAGTATCAGTACACGGTCGGACGCGACGCCGGCTTCCAGCAGCCGCGACCGCAGAATTTCTACGGGCCGATGGTGGTGATGCAGAACGAGCGCTCTGCTTCGGACGCGGAGATGTTCCCTGCCGGGTTCAAGGCGCTCGGACTCGGCAAGGTGGTCGGCGTGCCGACGATGGGAGCCGTGATCGGCACCGGCGCCGCGACGCTGCTGGATGGATCGACGATTAGAACCCCGGGCAGCGGCGTCTGGACCGCAACCGGCGAGAACATGGAGAACTTCGGCGTCCCGCCAGACGTGTTGGTGGACAACGCTCCGGAGGACTTCGCGAAGCACCGCGACGCGCAGCTCGAGAAGGCCGTCGAGGTGCTCAAGCAGGAACTGGCGTCGAAGCGGTCGACTGGCAGCAAATGAAAGTGCTGAAGCAAGAATGCTGATTGTGCATTTCGTCAATCAGCATTCAGCAATCAGCATTTTGAACATTCAACATTCAGCATTCAACATTCAGCATTTACCGCGACACGCGAACGTTCCCCGGGTCTCCCGGACGAAGCGGATTGGTGAACTTCATCCCCGCGTTCGTCAAATCCCCGCGCACATCGTCGCCCTCCGGGCGCTTGCCGTTTCGCGCCCACTCGACGAGCGCGTCGAAGGCATCGGCCTGTTCCGCCGCGCTGAAATTACAGTGGCCGGGGCTGCGAACAATCCGTTGGACCAGCCAGGATGATCTGCCGGCAGCATCGACCGCCCGGCGAAGCGACTGTTCGAGAGAGATCGGCACGTACAGATCTCCGCTGCCGTGCAGCGTCAGGACGGGACGCTCGAGCCGCCCGTCGAACGGAATCGCTTCCTCGTACGGCCCCTTCGCACTCCGCGCTTCCGCATCCGCCGCTTTACGCCGGATTGAATTGTTCAGCGCCGAATCCGTCAGGCCGAGGCCGTCGTCGATGTGATAACGCACATCGGCGTTCGAGGCGACACGATTCCAGATTTGAGCGCCGCTGGCGACGACGGTGCTCGCATTTTCAATGAAGCGCGATTCGAGACCCTCCAACGCGAACGGCCTTGGTCCGCCGCTGATCTGCACCTGGACGCTCGCCAACTGCCTGCCCTTCTCGGTGTATTCAGGGGGCTTGCCGACAATTGCCGTCAACCGCGCGACGTCCTGATCGCGCGTCGCTTCGGTGACGACGATGCCGCTGATGAACTCGGATGCGGCAGCGACCGATGTGAGAAAGTCCATTTCGCCTGGACCCGACGCGCACAATGCAAGACCACCGGCAAAGCTCGTCGGAAATTCCTGCATGCCGAGCAGCGTGATGTGCCCTCCCATCGACACGCCAGTCAAGTACGTGCGCTGCGGTGCCTTGCCACCGTTCACTTGTTTGAACACGTCGGCGAGCGCAATCGTATCGAGGAGGCCCTGGCCGGGAATGTAGCCGTTGCAGCGATAACTCGAAGCGGCCCACGCGAATCCATGCGTGATGAGGTGCTCACGGAACGGACTGCTCTGTCCCACTCCCGGAACGGCGACGCGAAGGCGTGAACCTTGCCCACCGCCAGTTGCGACGTATCCGTGCGCCCATAGCACGAGCTCGCCATTCCAGTTATCCGGAACCTCAATACGGTAAACGCCGCCATCGTAGTGACCGAAGAACGCCTTCGCTGCGGGAAGGGGAGCAAACGTTGCGTCGGTCTCCTCCCACCGCTGTTCAGGACACGGCGCCGGCGTAATGCCTGGCTTCCCGAGCTCCGCGTGCGTGGTTGCGACGGCCCCAACGACCGCCATTGAGACCGCCAGTCCGATGGCTCTTCCAATCATCAGCATGTCTCCGGCGTGATTCTAACAGTTGTCGGCTGGCGGTTTCCGCCAACGAGCCCGCCGGCTCGACTCGCAGAATCTGCTGCGCCTCCGGGCGCGCACACACAATCAGTGAGCGTTAAACGCTGATCCCGCATGGCAGGCAACGTGCACTCTCCTGGAGTCGAGCGAGGATCGCGTCATGCACATCAAAATTCACGACGGCACGCCAATCAGCGGCGACACCAGTCTGTGCTCGACCTGCCGCTCTTCCACCATCGTCCGCGGCCGGACGCTCGACGAGGAATTGGTCATGTGCAGCGCGCTCGGCTTGAGGAGCGTGCAGATCACATTCAAGGTCACGTCGTGTTCGGACTATTCCGACCGCCGCCTCCCCTCCTACATGGAGATGCTGCAGGACGCCTGGATTCTGCAGCCGGGCTCCCGGAAACGGCGGCCGGGGTTCGTGCGTGCGAGCGAATTACACGAGGAAGAGGTCTTCGAGCTGCGATCTCGCCTGCCTCGCAATGCCGGCAACGAATGAGCCGTTTGGCCGAAGTCCTGCGCCTTCCCTGATGTGAAGGCGAATCAGTCACTCATCCGGGTCGGGACGGCACTCGCGCTGGTTGCAGCACTCGCTCCTGCAGCGCGTGCCCAATCCCGGCAAGTCATTCGGGGCGATGCGGCCGGAACGTTCGGATGGCTCGTCGTCAACAACGGGTCGTCGGAGCCGTACCACAACCAGGACTGGGCGCACAGCCTCTTCGGCGCAGCGTCAGCCGGCTGGCACTGGACCGACAACCTGAAAAGCGAAATCGACTTCGGCACGGGAACCGAGGCGCATAGCTACAGTACCGAACAGGCCACGTCAGCGGGGCGAATCTCCTACGTGCCGATGCAGTCGCGCTTCGCCCGGCGGACGCTGGGTTTCAGTCAGCAGTATCAGTTCTTTCACAACACCTGGTTTCATCCGCATCTTGCCGCTGGTGCCAATTTGACGTGGGAGCGGCGGACCGATGAAATCGGACCGATCTACGGATACGACAATGTGTCCGGAACAACGCATCTCCTCGAACTCGTCCGCACCGTCGGGCCGCGGACAACACTCACCGTCAATCCATTCGTCGCAGTTGGTTTCAAGGCTTACCTGACGGAGCGAACGTTCTTCCGGAACGATCTCCGTGTCGCATTTCATCACGGGGTCAACGAGACGCTCGTGCGCTTCGGATTTGGCTTCGACTTCTAGGGGATGACTATGATCCGCATATTACGTGGAACGACTGTCGTGTCCCTCTGCGCTTTGCTGGCGAGCGGCGGATGCGCAACGAGCGGCGCTACCGCCACAGCGATCCAGAATCCGGCGCCGGGCAGCAGCACGAGCCAGACCGTGCTGGTGGAGTACGTGCAGAAGCTTCCCCCCGGCACCGACGTGCGCGTCGGGCGGGTGAGCGGTCACTCGGTGCGAGGTACCCTGATGAAGGCCACCGACCAGAGCCTCTTCATACAGCCAAAGACGCGAGTGGCCGAACCGATGATCGAAATCCCAATCGTCGATGTGGTTGACGTCACGCCGCAGCATCACGGCAACAGCGTCGGCCGCGCGATCGGCGCGGGCGCAGCAGCCGGAGCCGCCGCGACGCTGGCGATCTTCCTGATCATGTTCGCGATCTACGGGGACTGAGCGCTAACGGAGTTCAGAAAGGAGGAAACGGAGTTCACAACGAAGGAACGGAGCTAACGGAGACCAACGAAGAAGAATTGTTGTTAGGAAACGAGCCGTAACTCAGTCGTCTTGCTTCGTTCTTTAACTCATTGTCTTTGCTTCGTTCCCTAATCAAATTGCTTGCTCCGTTTGTCTCCGTTAACGTCGTTCCTTCGTTGTGAACTCCGTTCCCTCCGTAACCTCCGATGAGAAGCCCTAGAGCGGACCCTCGTTCAAAAGAAAACAGGAGAAGTGAGAAAGGAGAATAATTGCCGTTCTCCCTTCTCCTTTCTCCTGTTTGTCGTAGCGGTGGCTGTCCTTGACTGAGCGACGGCGTTGAACGCTCTCCCCCCTCAGTAGTAGAGTTCGCGCCATGAAATTTTCGTTCCTCGCGATCGTCTGCTGTCTCTCTGGTGCCGTGCTCGGCCAAGAGACCACTCCGCTGACTCCGAAGCTCCTTCAGGCCGCCCTCGCCGGCAAGCCCGAAGGAGCAGACGCCGAGAGGCTCGCCGAGCGTATTCGCGCGTACTTTGGCGGTAGCGAGAGCCTGATGAAGGGAGGCGCGCCAAAGATCGATGAGCTGACCGTTGCCTGGGCACTCGAGGCGCAGCAGATCCCTCCGAATGTCACACCGCGCGTGGTCGCCGATGTTGGCGCTCTGAACTTGCCGATGGTGCGAGTCGGCACGAGCGGCGTGTACGCGGCGGCCGCCAATCTTTCGCACGGCGCCGCAATGACCTGGCACTACGAGATCGGAACCGATCGGCGCCTGGGAGGATCTCAGCTCGAGGTATACGAGACACATCCCGACAGCCGCGAGCGGGCGGACGTGCCAAAGGGCACGGTGAAGCAGATGCCGCCCTGGCAGAGCAAGATCTTCGAGGGAACGAAGCGCGACTGGTGGATTTACGTGCCGGCACAATATCGGTCCGAGAATCCAGCTGCTGTGATGGTGTTTCAAGATGGCGCGGGCCCGAAGGACTACGTACCGGTCGTTCTCGACAACCTGATCGCGAAAGGCGATCTTCCGGTGATGGTCGGGATCTTCATCAATCCCGGCATTCGTGCGGACGGCGGCGCGAATCGAAGCTTCGAGTACGACACGCTCTCCGATCAGTACGCGCGATTCCTGCTCGAAGAGATCCTGCCCGAGGTCGAGAAGACAGTGAAGCTGCGGCACGATGCGGCGAGCCGGGCGATTTCCGGCGCCAGTAGCGGCGGCATTTGCGCCTTCACCGTCGCGTGGGAGCGACCGAACGAATTCAGCAAGGTGCTTTCGTGGATTGGCAGCTTCACGAATATCGCAGCCGGCAAGACGCTCCGCGAGGGCGGACACAATTACGAAGCGCTGGTGCGCAAGACGTTTCCGCGCAAGCCGATTCGCGTGTTTCTACAGGATGGCGAGAACGATCTGGACAATGCGAACGGCAACTGGCCGCTTGCGAATCAAACCCTGGCCAAGTCGCTGCAATACGCCGGCTATGACTACAAGTTCGAATTCGGCCATGGGTTTCACAGCAACCGCCATGGCCGGGCGATCCTGCCCGATTCGCTCCGGTGGTTATGGCGGGACTACAAACCCTAGAGGCGCGAATCGCGGTTCGCGGTTGCGGTTCGCGGTTGGGACTATGCGGTCGGCGTTTTACGGCGTGCGGTCACTTCGATCTCGATCAGCATTCGTGGATCGGCCAGACCGGCCGCGATCATCGTGGCCGCCGGCCGAATCTCGCCGAAATACTTCCGCAACACCGGCCAGCACTGCTTGAACAACGATCCATCCGGAAGGATGTAGTTTACGCGCACCACGTCCGCCAGGTTCGCGTCGGCATCGGCAAGCGCCTGCTGGATGTTCTGGAAACACTGTTCGGTCTGCTCGACGATGTCGGTCGAAATCGTCATCGCCCGATAATCGAAGCCCGTCGTGCCCGAAACGAACACCCACTCGCCGTCCACGACCGCTCTCGAATACCCGATGTCGGTTTCAAATGTTGATCCCGACGAGACCAGCCGTCGTGTCATGAGGCACTCCAGTGCATGACGCTCTCTTCAGTTTCGTCCAATCCGACCTCGGCCTCATGCCACCCCGAACAGCTGCCGGACCGACTCCTTCTGCAGCACGACGATGGTGAATACGCCGAGGACGGTGCCAAACGGAAAGAACGCGCAGCACAACGCTGCTATCACCAGGCAGAACATATACCGCCGTCGCTGCGACAGGTATCGGCCAGCGAGCGCGATGCACAAGGAGATGCCGAGCCCGACGACGAGAAAAATAGTCCCCATCGCGACGAACATCCCGCCGAACACGCGGTCGGCGGGCTCACTGTTCGGGTTGGCCATCCGCCCGGAGAGCATCAGCATCCCCATCGTGATGTAAAAGAGCGACAGCAAGGAAAAAAGACCGCCCAGTCCTGCGACGACGTAGTGAAACACCGAGAGTATTCGCAGGTTCTCCTCGTCGTTCGGCATCTGTCATCCTTTCGGATTGGCCCTCGCCGTCGATGGCTCGAGAGTCGTCATCACGATTGCACGCGCGGTCGGTTGCGGAGCTCTAACGATGCGAGGCGGTCTTCAGCCTGTCGCCTGACGCCTTGAACCTCCACTGCTCGTCGAAGAACCCCTGTGACTCAACGAAGAGCGGCAAGTATTTGTAATTGTTCCCCGGCTTGGTGATGTCGATGATCGCCCAGTCCGGAAGCTTCGGCGACTGCATGTCGTTGTTGGACTGATCGTGGAACGTGAAGCCGCTGTTAATGACGACGTATTTTCTCGGGTTCAACGGATTTGGAAAAATGAAAACAGGGGCGTGATTCCGGTCGAACTTTTCCGTGCCTGCCGTGACGCCATCGGTCCGCCAGCGGATTGGCAAGCGGTCAGCAATCCGCCGGTAGATGGCATTGCTCGATGGGTCTCCAAACAACGCGAGATTGTTATTGGCGATATCGTCGGAGGACACGTCGGTGTCGTTCTTCACGCGCGGTTCACCGCGAAAGAAATGCACCCACTCAGAGATCGCATAGTCGGCCTGCTCTGTCGTCCACTTGCCGACCGTCTCGGACAAGGGCTTGCCGGTCGGTTTCACGAACATGAAGCTCTCCATGAATGCGTCGTCGATCGGCCCCTGCAGGCCGTGAGCTTTGCGCAAACCACCTGGCTGCTCTCCGATCTTCCACGCGCCGCCACTTTTCACGAGCCCAACCGTCAGCGATTTCGCGCCGCTGACCGCAGGTAACGGGATGCTCTCGGAGTCGATCTTCAATATGGCGTTCGTGGCCGCAGGAAAGGGCGCCAGACCAGGTTGAAAGTCCAGATGCATCGCCGACACGTTCCTGGTCGTTACCTTAATCGTTGCCGCGTCGACCTTGGCATCGACGCGCGCCCGCTGCCACTCTTCATCCATGGCATCGACCGTGACCCAGAACATCTTGTTGTAGCGGAGCATCCACGTCGTAAACCGAATCGCCGATGGGGATGGATTTCGTCCTTTCGCGGCGAGCTGATCGAGTCGGTCCTGCAAACGCTGCCGGGCACCGGCCTCGTAGGCGTGGCCCGTGTTCGGTCCGATGATGTGCTCGAGCGTGAGCCCTTCGTCGAGCATCGCGGAACCCATCGCATCGGCCGCCTGTTTCTGCGCGTCGATCTCGCCGGAATACGCGACGACCGGCAGATTGAACGTATTGACCGCGTAATCGGTGGAATCGTACATGTGCCAGAGCGTCTTCTGCACGGCATTTTGCGGCTGCCGTGACAGACCGCCGCGCAGGAACACTTCCGTCTCTGTGAAGCCAGCGCCCGGTGCTCCGGCCGCCCACCGATCCGCGAAGTGCACGATGTAGGACCATGCCGACGCGCCGCCCATCGAAAAACCTGCCATCACGATCCGGTTTGCATCGATCGGATAGTTCTTCTGCACGGATGCGATCGCCTCGAGACCGTCCGTCTCGCCTGCGAATCGGCTCGCATTCGTATAGCGGCCGTAGGGCTGCAGCAGGAATCGATCTGGGCCGGCGGCAAACGGCTTCGACGCGTACCCGGCCAACGATTTCGCCATGAACTGCTGCTCCAGCACGGTGTCGTCGCGCCCATGCATGAAGATATCGAGGCGATACTCGCGCTTCGTACCCGGGTCATAGTTCTCCGGCATCGTCAGCAGGTACGGTTGCGCCGACCCATCGATTCGCGAATAGAAGCCGCGCACGCCGCTCTCGGTCATCCAGGGTGCGCTGCCGCTTGCGAGCTGACGTGCCCGCTCTGCACCGGTTGCCAATGTCTGCTGCGCGTAACTGACAGGCGTGCTCCCTCGGCCGGCATATAGTCGCTCGTCGTATTTCAGCGGACGACGGACCGCGTCCAGGAATACCTCGACGTCAGCGACACGTTCGAGCAGCGGCGACGACCGGTACTGCGCTTTGAGCGCGGCGACTTTCGCGCCCAGATCGTCGACGGTCGCCTGCAGCGTTCGCGCTTCGTCGGTGGAGATTCCGGCCCCAAGCGGCGGGAATTGTGCGGGTGGCGCCGGTGCTGGATTCTGTGCCCGTCCGGTCCACACAGACGCGGAGAGGACTCCAAATACAAATGTGCACGCAATCACGCGTCTCATGGTTTGCGCATTATAGGCGTGGCGCTGGGGACAGCTGAATGGAATCAGTTTTCGGTTTTCAGTTTTCGGTTTTTAGTTTTCGGTTTTCGGTTTTCAGTTTCCAGTTTTCAGTTTTCAGTTTCCAGTCTCATTACCGCCCTGGCCACCCGCAGAACCCGATGGACCCCGCAGAACCCAATGAAACCCGCAGAACCCAATGAACCCCGTAGAACCAGAACCCAATGAACCCCGTAGAACCCAGCAGAACCCCGTAGAACCCAGCAGAACCCAGGTTTTCAGTACCGCCATTCAGGCGCGTAATCCCGATCGCGGTGTTTTCTCTCAACTCGAAGGCTGAGCGAGAACAGCGCGAACACCTCAATCAGGCCGATGAACGCGTAGATGGCGAATCGAGTGAAGGCGCTCGGCTCAGGAAAGCAGACATCGCCAGCATCGAGGCAGGCTTGGACCATGCGATCGATTTCGACATACTCGCGCATGATCAAACCAAACGCGGTGGCAAAAATGATCGCCGTCCCGGCGATGTTGCCGAAGATCATGCCTCCCTTTCGCCAGAACGGAAGCGCGACCAGATACGCGACGATCGGCGTGACCGTCAACTGGAGGCTGATCCAGAACCACTGCAGATTTTTCATCCGGCGTCGGCACCCGTGAACGGCGCGCGCGAGCGCACGCGCAGGCTACCAGTGCATAGTACCCGGACGTTCGGCCGCAGTGAAGTGAAGTCTATTTCCCCCAGCCGCAATCCTTGGCGGCCGGAGCGATCAGCTCGGCGAGACCGTCGGTGTGGAACTGCGCCTCGACGGGCTCCGCATTATGTGGGGTATAGCCAAAGCGCAAGCTTCTCGAATTCATGATCCGGTGCGCAAATTCAACCGGATCTGGTGCAAACAGCGCGTCGTGCTCGGCTGAGTCAGGCCAGCGATCGTTTCGTCCGGCCTCGTCGTCAAACCGGAATGACACGGAGTGATCTTCGGTGTTCGGTTCGATCTTCAGCGCCGATCCCGTATAGACGAACGCCTCGGTCTTCTTGCCCATGCAACGAACGACGAGGATCGGGCGGACGTAGTTCATCCAGATCGCAACCGTGTTCTCCGCCGGCAGCTCGAACGCGTCGCTGTGATGCTGATTCGCGGTCCAATATGCGCGCCGGGCAGTACTCCACTTCTGGGTGCCGACGGGCGCGGCCGGCCGTGCCGGCGCGGGCGTCGGCGCCGACGCGGCTTTCACCGGCGTTCGATTCGCCGCGGCCAGCGTGGTCGATGCGCCGCGCGAGCTGAGCAAGGCAAACGTCAGGACGGCGCCGACCGCGAGGGCAACACCGATGATGACCAGTTCGCGGCGGCTGAGCGTTGATCCTGCCGCAGGTTTGGCCACAGGCGGCGGCGTTGGAGGCGGCGCTGTCGTGGGCGACATCGTCGGGAGCGGCGGGATGGCCGCCTTCGCAATTGCCGGCTCCGGCACAGCCGGCGCATGGAGCACCGGCGACACGATCACCGGTTCGGCGGACACGTGCGGCTCCTCGACGGGAAACGCAGTCAGGTCCGACACCGCCGGCGTTTCGATCGGCGCTACCGCGATCCCGTCGGCCCACCGCTCGCACAGATCGCACATGGTGGCCGATTCTGCGATCTCCCGTCCGCACGATGCACAGCGTTTCACGGACCTGCTCCTGGCCTGTTGACTCCCGCGCACATACCGCGGGCGGCTGGACAGGGGGCAAGCCGTGTACCGGCGGAATTACGACTGAATTCCTGAGGAAAGCAGACGCCACCGACGAGTGAACGCCGTCGAAAATGGGATCCCCCTGACAACTCTGTCCAGGGTCAGGCCCCGAAACGCAGCCCGAGACGCCGGTCGGATCTGGGCAGATCCGTCTATTTCTGGCGTTGTCACCGGAGGTCGGTATCGCCGTCGTGAGGACCGCTATGCCCCCGCGCGGGCGTCTAGTGGATGGTGTTAACGCGCGGTCACGGTACGGATCATTGCGTTGCGCTGGAGAGTGGTCAACGACGCCACGGTGGTCGACATGTCTGCGATCGCATTTTCAAGCGCCTTCCGATCCTGGCGCGATAAGCCTGCGCGCGGGAATTCGTACATGAACAAGTGGCCGGTGCCATCGGGCCCCGCCCACAGCGGATCGACCCACACGACTCCCTTACTGACACCGACGCACGCCCACTCGTCCTGTGCTTGTACGGGGTTGCGAACGGATAACGCGCCCTCCTGAAGCGCCGCATCCATCTCGATGATCAACTGATCGAAGAAGAAAATGCGAACCGCTTCGTCGATGGCCGCTAGCTCCGGTAGGTTCGCCAGCCGCTTGCACAGCGCGACGCGGGCATTCCCGGCAATCAGGGCGCGCGGGACGAGCACGAGCCGGTGGAGCGCGATGTGGGCGCGGGGCAGTCCGTCCGAGTAGGCCAGCTTCGCCACCATCTGCATGTAGCGAGGCGCTTCGTCGGCGATGGCGGCCACCACCGACCCCATGCGTGTCGCCTGATCGAGTTCCCGCCACAGCCGGCGTCTGGCGGCACGCGAGCGACCGAACAGACTGAAGCGAAGGCCGGCGGCCACTCGGCCGACGGCATCCGTCCCCTCGGGTGTCGCAGCCCACCGATTGAAACGGTCGCGCGAAATTCGACCCCGAAATTCGAGCCGGCCGCGCGACACACGGAACCAATTCACGCGCCCCGCACTTGCGAAGAATGTGCCGGCAAAATCTCGCAGCAGCCGCGTCGAAGCGAGAACGCAGCCAACCAAACGTGTCGTTGCCGAATCAATTCTGTTTGAAGCGGCCGCG
>JBPYFA010000509.1:0-5075 GCA_051986585.1 Vicinamibacterales bacterium
AGCTTCGTCCGCCTGATTGCGGTCGACCCGGGATTCCGAACTCGTGGTGTGCTGGTCGTGCCACTCGACTTGCCGGCGACTCGCTACCGCGAAGCGTACGCCCGTCGCGACTTTTACGATCGGGTGATTGCCGGCATCGAAGCTCTCCCTGCAGTGCAGTCAGCCGGAGCCGTGTCGAACCTTCCTCTCGGCGGGGCTGACAACTGGATGCCGTTTCGCATCGTCGGCAGGCCGGAACCCGGCCCCGGGCAGGAGCCGTATGCGCCATTTCGTGTCGCGACACCGCACTACTTTGCCGCGCTCGACATACCGCTGCGCCGCGGGCGTCTGTTCACCGACGCAGACGCGCGGCGATCGGTGCCGTTGATCCGATGGTTTCCCCAGCAACCGTATCCTCCAGGGTACGACACCCCGCAAGCTGCGCCGGTGGCCCTCGTGAGCGAAAGCGCAGCGACACAGTTCTGGCCTGGCAGCGATCCGATCGGACAGCGCATTCGTG
The DNA here is from genome assembly GCA_051986585.1 of Vicinamibacterales bacterium. Lineage (GTDB taxonomy): Bacteria > Acidobacteriota > Vicinamibacteria > Vicinamibacterales > 2-12-FULL-66-21 > JALZOC01. The sequence continues at coordinate 500 of JBPYFA010000509.1, forward strand.
TCATGTTCAGCCCGGAGGTGACGGTCGTCGGCGTCGCCGGCGACGTCCACCACAACGGTCTCGATCTTCCGAGCTATCCGCACATCTATCTGTCGCACAACCAGGAGCCCTGGAGCTCGGTCTCGCTGGTCGTCCGCAGCGCCACGGCCCCTTCGCAGGTCGCAGGCGCGGTGCGTGAACGGATTCGCGCGGCCGATCCCGAACTGCCGGTGACGGTGAAAGAGATGGCGGACGTGATGTCTGCCTCGATCAGCCGTCCTCGCCTGTATGCGGCAGTCACGGCGGCGTTTGCGTCCGTGGCGCTGCTCCTCGCGATGATCGGAATCTTTGGCGTCGTCAGTTATGTGGCGGCGCAGCGGACGCGCGAGATTGGCGTCCGCATGGCGCTTGGCGCGGAGCGCCGGGAAATTCTCGCGCTGGTGGTCGGTCAGGGCATGCGGCCAATCGCGCTCGGGATCGCGATCGGCATCGTCACCGCCATCGGCGTCACTCGCTTCATGGCGGGGCTGCTGTTTCACGTTCGGCCTCTCGATCCCCTGATTCTTATCGGGATGACTGCCGTCCTGGCCGGAGTCGGTCTGCTGGCGTGCTGGATTCCGGCCGCACGGGCATCCAGGGTCGATCCCTTGACCTCTCTGCGTACCGAGTAAGCGGACCCTTAATCAATGAGACAAGACGTCATCTACGCGCTCCGCTCGCTGTGGCGAAGCCCGGTATTCGCGTTGGCGGCGATTGGAACGCTCGCGCTCGGCATTGGCGTCAACAGCACGATTTTCACGCTGGCCAACGGGGCGCTGTTCAGGGCGATGCCAGGCATTGGAGCGCCTTCCGAACTGGTCAGGGTTTCGGGAGTCCCGCGGGAGACGGGCCGGTCTGGCGGCGTGTCGTATCCGGAGTTTCTCGACTATCGCGAGCAAACGTCGGAGATCTTCTCGAACATCCTCGCGTTCGCACCGACGCCATTCAGCCTTGGCGGCGGCGGAGAGCCGCAGCGGGTACGCGGACATCTCGTCACCGGTTCGTACTTCGCCACGCTCGGCGTCGCCCCGGCGGCGGGTCGCACGCTGCAGCCGTCCGACGATCTGCCGGCGGCCGTACCCAGCGCCGTCATCAGTCATCGGCTCTGGCGCGATCGGTTTGGTAAACAGATTCCTACTCACCCGATCGTAGTGAACGGCCGCAACGTTATCGTCGTCGGTGTCGCACCCGACGGATTCGTCGGGCCCGAGCTCGGACAGTCGGCCGACCTGTGGATGCCGATTTCCGCGCTGCCGATCCTGAACCCGAAGCAGTCGACCTGGCTGCACGAGCGCGGGACCGAGTGGCTGCGTGTGATCGGCCGCACCCGTACCGGTGTGTCGGCGCAACAGACGCAAACGGTAATTTCGGCGATTGCGGCACGTATCGAAGCCGAGCATCCGGATACAAATGAGCAGCGCACGGCGCACGCATCAAGCGCCAGTACCGGCCTGAGGCCGTCGGACCGAAGTGAGCTGCTTCCCATTGCCGGGCTTCTCTTGACGGTCACCGGGCTGGTGCTCGTGATCGCATGCGCGAATGTCGCCAACCTGCTGCTCGCCCGCGGAGCGGGGCGAGCGATGGAACTCGGCATTCGTGCTGCCGTGGGCGCGTCCCGGTGGCGAATCGTTCGTCAGCTGCTCGTCGAAAGCGCGCTGCTCTCGATCGCGGGTGCGGCCGGTGGGCTGCTTCTCTCCTTCTGGGCGTCGGACCTGGTTCATGCCCGACTGCCAGAGCTGGATTTCGCCGGCCTGCAGGTTGCGGTCGATCTGCGAGTGCTGTGCTTTACCGCGATGCTCGCGGCGGCGAGCGCGTGCACATTCGGTCTCATGCCGGCGCTCAGCGTGACGCGGACTGCATTGGTGCCGCGTCTGCGCGACACGCAAGCTGCCGGACGGAGGTCGCGGCTCCAGCGCGTTTTCGTGATCACCCAGCTGTCACTGTCGCTGGTGCTGCTGCTGGCGGCAGGCCTCAGTCTTCGCGCGCTGCAGAAGGCGAGCGCGATCGATCTTGGCTTCAATGCCGACGGCCTGCTGACCGCGTCGTACGACTTGACGCTGCAGAACTATTCGCTCGACCGGCGCGACGCGTTTCGGCGCGAGCTGACGCGCCATATCGATTCGCTTCCTGGCGTATCGTCGGCGACGATCACCGATCTGCCGCCGCTCAGCGGCACGATGTGGAGCACGATCGTCGCGACGGCAGACAGTGGCAGCCGTCCGTCCGAAACCCGCGCGTACATGAGCAGCGTGGCACCGAACTATTTTCAGACGCTCGAGATCCCGGTGCTCCGCGGTCGAGGCATCGACACGCGCGATCAACGCGGGACCAGCGCCGTTGTCGTCGTCAACGAAATGCTGGCACGGCGACTCTGGCCTGAGCAGGATCCGCTCGGGCGGCAGATCCAGATAGACGACGAGCGCGCGGAAGTCGTCGGCGTGGTGCGCGATGCCAAGTACGATGAAGCCACCGAACGGCCGAGACCGTTTCTCTATCGCGCACTGGCACAACACGCACAGCTCGATCGCGAGACGCTCATCGTCCGTGCGACGGGGACCGGCGTGACCACCGCCGCCGTGCAAGCGGAGATTCGCGCGCTCGACTCAGCGCTGCCGGTTTTCGACGTCCGCGCGTTCGCAACCGTTCTGCGGGATCGCGCCGACAAACAGCGCGGGATCAGCGCGCTGTTTGCCGCCTTCGGCCTGCTGGCGCTGGTGCTGGCGGCGTTGGGCCTCTACGGAGTCATGTCGTACGCCGTAACTCGTCGAACGCATGAAATGGGCGTGCGTCTCGCGCTCGGCGCGACGGCCTCCCAGCTCATTCGATTGATCGCCGTCGAGGGGTTCCGGCTCGCCCTGTCGGGCGTGGTGGTTGGTCTCGTCCTTGCCTATCCGCTCGCACGTGCACTGGGCGCATTGATCTTCGGGATACAGATCGGGGATCTCCTCACCCTTGCCGCCGGGTGTGCCGTGCTCGTTGCGGTGGCGATGGTCGCTGCGCTCCTTCCGGCGCGTCGAGCTTCGCGAATGGATCCGATTTCAGCCTTGAGGACAGAGTGACCCCAATTGGTGAATGGTGCGTTGGTGAACTGCTCGACTCTGAACGTAGGTTGTTGAAACGCAGTAGAACCCAAATCGAACTCAGTGGAACTCAAGAACCGAACCGTGCAGAACCCAAGAACCGAACCCTGCAGAACCCAAGAACCGAACCCTGCAGAACCCCGCAGAACCCAGCAGAACCCCGTAGAACCCAGTAGAGCGTAGGAAGTCCATGGGCAACGATCTTCGATACGCGATTCGAACCCTCGCCGGTAATCCCGGCTTCACCATCGTCGCGATTGTCACGCTCGCCATTGGCATCGGCGCCAACACAGCCATCTTCAGCGTGGTCGACGGCGTGCTTCTCAGGCCGCTTCCCTACCCCGAACCTGCACGTCTGGTCCAGATCACATCATCGAGCGCGTCCGAACCGATCAGCGCGCTTGCCGCCGCAGACTTTCTCGATCTGCAACGGGACAATCACACCCTCTCGGCGCTCGCTGGTTATCGCGACGATGCGTTGACGATTGCGGCAGCGGACGGCTCACCGGTTCGAGTGCAGGGCACACGGGTTACGGTGGATTATTTCGACGTCTTTGCGGCTCCAGCGGCCAGTGGACGAACGTTCAACCGCACCGCCGACGCGCGCACGAGCGAACCGCTCGTGGTGCTGAGCCACTCGGCGTGGGTACAGCAGTTTGCCTCCGATCCACAGATCGCCGGCCGTCGAATCCGCATCGATGGCGTCGCGCACACCGTCCTCGGCGTGATGCCGGTGTCGTTCAACTATCCAGAAGGATCGAAGGCGTGGATCCTCTCGGAGAAGCCGGTGCCGCCTCCGCCAATTGACGTGCCGGGCGAGTTGCTGAGCGATCGCAACGTTCATTATTTCCAGGCCATCGGACGCCTGAAGCCGTCGGCGACGCCCGAGAGCGCACGAGCCGATCTCGAAGCCCTCGCATCGGATCTGGCACATCGTTTTCCCGAAAGTAATGGCGGGCGAGGCGTCGGCGTTCAGCCGCTTCGCGAGAAGATGGTTGGCGACGTGCGCGTTGTGCTACTGCTTCTGCTCGGCGCTGTGGGAGTGGTGCTGTTAATCGCCTGCGCCAACATCGCCAGTCTTCTGCTCGCGCGTGCGTCGGGAAGACAACGCGAACTGGCGATTCGCGCCGCCCTCGGTGCTGGTCGCACCCGGCTTGTCCGACAGTTGATCACCGAGAGCCTGGTACTCGGGGGAATGGGAGGCGGCACCGGTCTGCTGCTTGGATATTGGGCGATCGCGCTCCTCCTTTCTGTCCTGCCGGAGGGTCTCCCGCGAGCGGATCAGATCGAACTCGACGCGCGCGTCGCGACCGTGACGCTCGTTGTCGCGTTCGCCTGCTCTCTGCTGTTTGGCCTGATTCCTGCGCTCCAGGCCTCGCGCGCGGATGCTTCACTGGCACTTCGAGATGCGGATCGCACCACCACCGGCAGCGTCCAACGCGCCAGGACCCGTGCCGTTCTCGTGCTGACCGAGAGCG
>JBPYFA010000510.1:0-4898 GCA_051986585.1 Vicinamibacterales bacterium
AACGTTGGCGCTAACACGATCACCGTCAACGTCGCCGGCAAAGACATGACGTTCAATGTCGACACCAAGACCACGGTTGTCGCGAAGGGCGCCAGCACCAAGAGCCGCGAGGCTCAGGCGGCTGGAAAAACAGGACCGGGGATCACCGATGTGTTGAAAGCCGGAGAAGCGGTCGAGGTCGTGTATCACGAGAAAGAGATGCATGCCGATACCGTCCGCGCCATCGCGTCCGTGCCGCCGCCCCCGCCAGCGGCGACTAAGGGGGAGGCAAAAGGGGAGGCAACCGCCAAGCCGAAGGCGATGACCGCGACGGGTGTGGTCTCCGCCGTGACCGGAAATTCGCTGACGATCAAAGAGAAGACCGGCGACGCGACGTTCTCCGTCGACAGCAAGACCGTGGTGATGGGAAAGGGCCTCGGCACTGCGGGGAAGAAGCTGATGGAAGCCGGCGGAAAGCCGACCCTCGGCGACTTCCTGAAGGACGGCGATACCGTGAGCGTGACGTATCACGACATGGGCGGCAGCAAGACCGCGTCGACCGTGCGGATTGTTCAGAAGAAGATGTAGGGTTACGGTCCGACGACCGCAAATATCTGGTGGTCCCGGGGTCTGGAGACCCCGGGCTACTTGATGAAAGTGCCTTCCCGAATTTCCCGGAACGCCTGGCGCAGTTCCGCTTCCGTGTTCATCACGATCGGCCCGTGCCAGGCGATTGGTTCTTCGAGCGGCTTTCCTGAGACGAGCAGGAACCGAATCCCCATCTCGCCCGCCTGAACGGTGACCTCGTCTCCCCGATCGAACACGATCAGCGATCGATCCTTCGCGTCCTGGTAGTACGCGGCATCGAGATCCCCGGTGTTGTCGGTCTTCACCGGCAGTGGGGGAGAGGCATTTCTGAACGTGCCGGAACCGGCGAACACGTAGGCGAACGCGTGGCGGGTGACTTCGACCGGCAAGGTCTTGCGTTGCCGCGGCGGCACCGACACATCGAGGTAGGAAGGTTCCGCCGCAATTCCATCGACAGGCCCCCGCTTTCCCCAGAAGTCGCCGCACACGACCCGAACGGCGGTGCCGTCGTCGTCGACGATGGTCGGAATGTCGGAAGCGCCGACGTCCTGGTATCGCGGTGCGGTCATCTTCAGTGAGGCCGGCAGATTGGCCCACAACTGAAAGCCATGCATGCGTCCATGCGCGTCGCCGCGAGGCATCTCCTGATGAATGATGCCGCTTCCGGCCGTCATCCACTGCACGTCGCCGGCACCAAGCGCGCCGCGGTTGCCCAGGCTGTCGCCATGTTCGACGGTTCCGGACAGCACGTAGGTAATCGTCTCGATACCACGGTGAGGGTGCCACGGGAAGCCCGCGAGAAAGTCGCGTGGGCTGTCGTTTCTGAAGTCGTCGAAGAGAAGGAATGGGTCGAACTCTGAGGTGTCGCCAAAGCCGAACCCTCGTCTGAGTTTGACGCCCGCTCCCTCAACCGTCGGCGTAGACTGAACGATCCGTTTGACGGCGCGAATGGACACGGCTCAACGTTCCTTTGAGGATGGCGTGGTCGAAGCAACACGCGCGGTCTTGGGCCACGCGCGCTACACCTATGACGCGGTTACTCGGTCTGCGGTCCCCGGCTCAGCTCACTTCGGCGGAGTGCTCAGATCGAGTTCGTTCAATGGCACGTCCCAGTGGGCGTCGAGGATTTCGAACCGGCGCTGCTCCTCGCGAGCGAACTTTGCCGCGTCCGGATAGAGGCGCTTGACGATCTCGGCGTCGTTCGACGGCCCCATCATCGCGGCGGTGTCGCGATACACGATTACGACCGCAAACGTCCAGTCCGCACGTCCGTCGCCGTGGTAGGTCGGGACGAAGGTGCGCACATCCTTCATCCGTCCGCTTTTCATCTCCTCCTTCAGCACCGGCAGGTGATTGCGCTGGAACAGGCTGACGAACTCGTCCTGGAATCCCCACTTGACGCGATAAAAGTACCAGACGGTCCGTTCGGCGCGTGACGCCGCCTGGGCGGCCGGAGCCTGAGCGAAGGTGGTGGTGTGACCGGGGACGAGCAGCAACGCGAGGATTGCTCCCGCCATGAGCATCTGTCGGGCTATGTTATGCATCCGGGAAAGATAGCACCGGTCTCAGCCTTTTTTGATCGCGGAGGCGATCTCGGCCAGCGCTTCCCGCTCCTCGTGAGAAACGCGGCCGATGCCGAAAAGTCCGCCGGATGCGTGCGCGATCCGATCGCACAGCGCAATCAGTTCGTCCGCCTTGAGATGGAACGCCCCGCCCTCGGGAGCATCGATGATCGCTCGAATGAGCCGGGCGGCTTTATGAAAAGTCTCGTCCGACGGACGATGATCGAGCCAGTCACTCAGCTGATGATCGGCTGCGCTCCCAGCGGCGATTCCTCGTGCGCGGGCGAGGTCGACAATCATGCTGCGCTCGGCAGGGCTGATGCCGGCTCGCGCCCAGGCGACTTGGAGCACCGGGACCAGCGGAAGAAGAGCGATTGTCTCGGGAGTGAAGCCGAGAAGCTTGAGGTCCTCGAGCATCGCGGGATCGTGAAGGCTGGTCTGTCGCTCGAGGGCGCGTCTGGCTCTCGCATCGGCGTCGGCCTGGCGCAGCCTGTTGATGAGTTCGCGATCCTTTCTCCGAAAGTGTTCTTCTTCCCGCGCGCGTATATGATCGGTGATTCCGTCCTCGTGTACCACGGGTATACCTCCTCCCCGGCCCTCGATCGATCGTAACACCCTGTCACGCGTACACTCCGTGGGTCTCGACCGTTCGTCGCGCCAGTGGCGGGAGGGGAAGTTCGTCGCGCCTCAGCGAGCGCGCATCCATGCAACGTTTCGATCGGCGGCGCTGATCGCGGCCGACGCGCAAGGATGACCGTTACCGCTGAGCTCAGGCGTTCAGGATCGGAGGCTGTGCTGTTTCCGGGTTCTCGACGTGTGCTGCCGTACCGGCGCGGCTCCCATTGAGCGCGCCAGGCCGCGGAACGGATCGAACCACGCGAGAGGCCATCTGATAGCCGATGCTCGCGCAGGCGAGACAAATCCAGAAGCTTGCCGCCGTGAAAAGCATTCCCGCGCCAGCGAGGACGACGACCGCCAGCAGGTCAACGATCAGGAGCGCAGCAATCCGAACGAGGCGCTTTTCCGTTTCGTAGGGATCGGGCTCGATGCCCAGACGGAGCGGCGGCCGCGACTGAACATCGGCATGCAAGGTGGCGGTGTGATCGATTGAGGCGGGAGACGGCGACGACTCGAAATACTCGGCAAATTCCGCTGCCGTCTCGTCCGGATCGAGGCCGACCGCCTTCGCGTAGGCGCGGATGAAGGCCCGATTGTAGACGCCGCCCGGCCATCGCGAGCAGTCGCCTCGCTCGAGTGCCGTGTAGTGCGAGACCCCGACCTTGGTTGACGCCGCGATTTCCGTGAGGGAGAGGTTCTTCTGTCGTCGCTGCCGGCGAAGCCGTTCGCCGAAGGCGCGCTGCTCTGCGATCACGGGTGATCCTCGTGAATCTTCGCCGTGGCGAGCCATTCGCTGCTGACTTGATCGCCGGTGAAGCGGCCATCCCGCCGGGAGTGACGATGGGTGACGTTATACACCACGCGCGCGGCGACAACGGCGAGTGCGCTGCACGCGAGAATCCAGATTTTCATGATCTTCAGCTCGAGAGATCAGAATGAGGACGTTGTGCGAGCCCGAAGTGCAAGAACAATTCCGATGAATGACCGCTAAATCTCCGGCGCATTCACGGTGACTGCTTTCGTTGCTCGCGCTCTTGTCTCATTCTACTGCGGTAAGAATTACAAGTCAGCTTCGAGTTTCGAGTTTTCAGTTCCCGTTCCGCAGAAATGCGCGAACAGGTGATCAGATTTGCTCGCGTTGTCACGGAGAGGTGGATCGTTCGCGAGCGCGGATTCGAGTATCGAGTCGCTATCGCGACCACCGATTCAGGCGGCGTCTTTCAGATGGCCACTGCCCGATCGCGGAGTCGAGGCGACGACCGCGCACGAGCGGAGATGGTGCACGATGTGGCAGCGCTCCCACCAGACAGCGCCGGTATAGAGGATCGCGTTGACCGCAAGATGAGTTTGGCGCCGCTTGATCCAGGCGGCGGTGTTGTAGGCCGCGCAGAGAGCGACCGTGGCCATCAGGACACCGTGCACAGCTGCCTTGGCTGCCTCGCACTCTCCGTTGTTCAGCAGGTTCAAGACAGTCTCAATTCGCTTACTGGCTCGCCGTCCACCGTCTTTACCCTCCGGAGTTCCCATCTTTCCCTCCCGCAACTCGGCCTGGCCGCTCCATTCCTTCATGGTGCAAGTGCTGAGCCACGGTTCGGGCAGATGCCCATCAATGAATCCCTCATCCTTAATCGCTCATCCCGAATCCCTCATCGCGAATCACTAATCCCGAATCGCTCATCCATGAATCGCTGATCCGCGAATCGCTCATCCTTGAATCGTTCATCCTGAAATCCTGATGCTGCCGGTTCGAATGGCCGACACGCTTGACGGGCGCACGAGAGCCGATTCGCGGATCGAGAGGACGAACGGGATGGGAGGATTAGAGATTCGGGGATCCGGCGATTCAGAGATTCGAGGATTCGTGGATTAGCGATTCGAGGACTAGCGATTCGGGATTAACGATTAGCGATTCGGGATTAGTGATTCGGGATGAGCGATTAGCGATTAGGGATTCGGAAATTGCACTTGCCGGACCGCAGTCGTCACGATAAAAATCCGGATGTTGTTGGCGAGGGGGTCGGCGGGGATGACGAAGAAGCCGTAGCCGTCAGAGCGATAGCTCAGCGTTCGGCCAACAATAACCTCGTCATCGACCAGGGTGACTTCGATGCGTCGTCCATGTTGGGCGTGTTCAGCATCCGTGCGCTCGAC
>JBPYFA010000511.1:0-18792 GCA_051986585.1 Vicinamibacterales bacterium
GAGCGTGCGCGTGCGGCCGGGTTCGAAATGAAAGTATCGCTGGAGGCGGTGATTGGTTTCATGAATCGCACGTCGCCGGGTGCGCTCGCCAAAGTCAGTGTTCCGTCTCAGAAGCCGGCGCGCGCGACCGATCGCCGCAATTTCGAGATCAGCGCGAACGACAAGCGGTTCCTGCGCTCGCTCCGCATCGCTGCCGACGAAACACAGGAAAAAGAAGTCGAGTAAGGATCCCGACTTCGCCACTTTCAAAAAGGCTGCGCGACTCCGCGCAGCCTTTTTCTTTTCCCGCCTGTTGCTCCCATGACAGGGTACTGACACCGGGTACAAGGGGTCAGCCCTCCTCACAGTCGCGACACCTCTGCCCGAAGCTCTGCGATGCCGCAGTCGAAGCAGTTGTACACTGCGAGGATGGAGCAACAACAGATACGCAGCATCCCCAGACGCCGGCTCGGCCGCATTGGTCCGTCCGTCTCCGCCGTGGGCCTCGGATGTATGGGCATGTCCGATTTCTATGGCGGCGCCGATGATTCACGGTCGATCGCGACGATTCACCGCGCGCTGGACCTGGGCATCAACTTTCTCGATACCGCCGACATCTACGGTCCATTTACAAACGAGCGGCTCGTCGGGCGCGCGATCCGAGACCGTCGATCGGAGGTCGTCCTCGCAACGAAGTTCGGCAACGTGCGCACCGAGGATGGCAAGTTCCTGGGCATCAACGGCAGTCCGGAATATGTACGGAAGGCGTGCGACGCCTCTCTCCAGCGGCTCGCGGTCGACCACATCGACCTTTACTATCAGCACCGCGTCGACGCGGAGACCCCGATCGAAGACACGGTTGGTGCCATGGCCGATCTGGTGAAGGCCGGCAAGGTGAGATATCTCGGGCTTTCCGAGGCCGCTCCCGAGACGATTCGGCGCGCCAACGCGGTTCATCCGATCGCAGCGTTGCAGACGGAATACTCGCTGTGGACTCGCGATCCGGAAGAGGGCGCGTTGTCGACATGCCGCGATCTTGGAATTGCTTTTGTCGCTTACAGCCCCTTGGGCCGCGGTTTCCTGACCGGGCGATTTCGATCGCTGGACGATCTGGCTCCAGACGACTGGCGCCGGAATAACCCACGATTCCAAGGGGAGAACTTTCAGAAGAACCTCGATCTCGTGGCGCGTGTCGAAGCGATCGCACGGAAGAAGTCGTGCACACCGGCACAACTGGCGATTGCGTGGCTTCTCTCGCGCGGCCAGGACGTCATACCGATTCCGGGTTCGACACGTGCAGAACGAGTGGAGGAGAACGCCGCGGCCACATCGATCACGTTGTCCCCGGAGGAGCTCGAGGCGCTCGACGCCGTCGGCACGGCCGTGGCCGGCAATCGGTATCCGGACGGAGGGATGAAGGTGATAAATAGATAACTCTGTAAATGCTGAATGTTGAATGCTGAATGTTGAATGTTGAATGTTGATTGTTGATTGCTGATTGGGGGGCCTCCGGCCCGCGCCTTTTCTCAACAATCAGCAATCGGCACGTTCAGGATTCATTTTCGCAGCTGCACTGGCGGCAGATACTCCGCAACAAAGGTCCGGTTCCACCAGCGACCGGTGCGCTTCCGCTCTTCGCGGGTCGTAAACGTATAGCGATACATCTGGGCGCGGATCCAACGCGGCGGACGGTCGGGAAACGGATTATTCGCCAGCAGCCCGATGGTCGGCGGATCTCCCTGCAGAAGCTTTACGATCAAGGGCGCAAACCATTCCTGATCCGCCGCGCTGCCCATGGCGGCAAACCACATGAGCCAGTCGATGCGCAGGTGGTAGGGCGCAATCTGGGCTGGCCGCCGCGCGGGATCGCCTGGCTTGCCTTTGAATTCGTAGGCCCGCCATTCCGTCTTCGTACCGATCGTCTCGTCGGTTGTTCCCTCGATCACGATTTCAAGACGTTCTCGCGTGATGCTGCCAAATGCACCATACGTGTTGACGATTTGCAGCGGATTGAACGACGTGTTCATGACCTGGTTGGGCGAGAGCATGTTGACGACGGGAGAGATGCTCAGGATTGCGACCAGCGCACCGAGTGCATACACACCCCAACGTTGGACGACCGGAATGGGTTGCATCTCGGGAACGGAGATTGGCAGCCAGCTCAGGAATCGGTTGTCGAGCGTCGTGAATGCGAGGACGATCGTCAGCCAGTTCAACCAGGAAAGATTGCCGCTCACGATCAACGTGAGCTGAAAGACGATGGTGATGAGGCCGGCGATACCGGCGAATGGCTGCGGAAGAAAGTATCCGAACGGAACAATCAGTTCCGCGACATGGTTGAATACGACGCCCCCGTGCAAGACCGGACGCGGCAGCCAGTGGAAATACCAACTGAGCGAATTCGGTATCGGCTGCGTCTCGAAGTAGTAGTCGAGGCAGGTTAGATCGCGCCAGCACGGATCCCCGCGCAGCTTGATGAGGCCAGCACCAAACATGAGCCTGAAGAGTGTCCATCGATAGATCCAGTTCAGAATCGTCGGCGGCGGGACGGTGGCCGCGCCGGCAAGGATCGTGAAGAATCCGGCTTCGAGCAGCAGCGATTCCCAGCCAAAGCCGTAAAAGGTCTGGCCGACATTGACGAAAGAGAGATACAGGATCCAGAGAAGCCCCCAGACGACGGCCGCCGCGATTGCGCTTCGCTGCTGAACGACGCCGCTCAGCGCGATGAGCGAGAGCAGCACCCCCAGCCATCCGGCAACCCGGAACGCCGTATCAGTTGCCCGAAAGTAGAACAGGCTGGGCGACGCGCGGAACGGCACGGCTTCGACGAATCGGGGGACTGGCAACAGCCCGCGTTCGCCGAGGAGTGGCACGAACTGATTGACGACGGCGATGAAGGCGATGAGGTAGATGAGCGCGAGCCCGCGCTCGAAGATCAGGCGTGAATACCAATACGGCGCAACCTGGTCAGGCATTTCTCACTTTGAGTGCATGAAACCGATGGAGTTATAGCAAAGACGTGGCCGCAGCGGACGCAATTGTCGTCGGTGCCGGTCCGAATGGCCTGTCAGCCGCGATCGTGCTTGCACGGGCGGGCCTCCGGGTAACCGTCTATGAGGCGCAAGACCAGATTGGTGGCGGCTGCCAGTCCCGGTCGCTCACCTTGCCGGGCTTCGTGCACGATGTCTGTTCCGCCGTGCATCCGATGGGCGCCGCCTCACCATTCTTTCGATCGCTGCCGCTCTCTCAGCATGGGCTTTCGTGGATCGAGTCGCCTGTCGCCCTGGCCCATCCATTCGATGGCGAAGTTCCCGCCGCACTGGTGTTGCGCTCAGCGGAGGCAACAGCGAGAGGCTTCGATGGTGACGCGCGTGGCTACGATCGGCTTTTCGGGCGCGTCGGTCGTCTGTGGCCGTTGGTCGGCAACTCAATTCTTGCGCCCGCTTCGCTGCCGCGCCACCCGGTGGCGCTGGCGCGGTTTGGCCTGGTCGCGCTGCAATCGGCCGAGGGACTGAGCCGCCGGTACTTTTCCGGCGAGCGTGCCCGGGGGTTGCTCGCCGGCATCGCCGCGCACGGCATGATTCCACTTGATACGGTGCCGTCCGGAGCAATCGCCCTCGTGCTCGGTGGGCTTGCCCATGTATGCGGTTGGCCAGTGCCCCGTGGCGGGGCGCAGCGTGTGGCGGACGCGCTCGCGTCCTATCTGCGATCGCTCGGCGGCGACATCGTCATCAATCATCCGATCACATCGATCCAAGACCTGCCAGCTGCGAGGGCGATTCTGTGTGACTTGTCACCGCGTCCGCTGCTTCGGCTGGCCGGACGGCAGCTTCCAGATTGGTACAAGCATCAACTGGAGCGGTATCGGTATGGGATGGGGGTGTTCAAGGTGGACTGGGCCCTCGATGCGCCGATTCCATGGCGCGACGCTGCTGTCGCGCGTGCGGCGACGGTTCATCTCGGCGGCTCGCTGGAAGAGATTGCGGCGTCGGAACAGGACAGCTGGGAAGGGCGGATTTCAGAGCGGCCGTTCGTCCTCCTGGCGCAGCCAAGCCTGTTCGACGACACGCGGGCGCCGAGCGGTAAGCACACCGTGTGGGCGTACTGCCACGTTCCGCAGTCGTCCTCGGCGGACATGCTCACCCGGACCGAGCAGCAAATCGAGCGATTTGCTCGGGGTTTTCGCGAACGGATCCTGGCTCGGCACGTGATGTCGCCCGCCGATCTCGAGCGCCACAACCCGAACCTCGTCGGCGGGGACATCGCAATGGGGATTACGGATCTGCGACAGATGATCTTCCGACCGACGCGCCATTGGTACAGGACACCTCGGCGAGGTCTCTACATCTGCTCGGCATCGACACCGCCAGGCGTCGGCGTCCACGGCATGTGCGGATACCACGCGGCTCGCTGCGCGCTCGAAGATCTGGGAATCCCTTATCCCTGATCCCTGATCCCGAATCGCTAATCCGTGAATCGCGAATCCTCGAATCCCTAATCCTTGAATCGCGAATCCTTGAATCGCGATTCGGCGATTCGCGATCAGGGATTCACGATCAGGGATTGTTCGCGATTAGCGATCCGGGATCAGTGATTAGGGATTAGCGATTCGTCTGCGCCGCGACGCTCGCGGCAGCACGCGCGGCGGCCTCCGGATCGCCAAGGTAGTAGTGGCGGATTGGCCGCAGTGCATCATCCAGCTCGTAGACCAGCGGAATCCCGGTCGGAATATTGAGCTCGACGATCTCTTGGTCGGGAATGTTGTCGAGATATTTGACGAGCGCCCGCAAGCTGTTTCCGTGCGCCGCGATGATCACCCGTTGGCCCGATTTGACCGCTGGCGCGATCGTCTCGTGCCAGTAGGGAAGGAAGCGCGCGACGGTGTCCTTGAGCGACTCGGTCAGGGGGATTTCACCGGGTCGAAGGCTGGCGTATCGCGGATCGCGTCCCGAATAGCGGTCATCGTCGGGCGTCAGCGCCGGCGGCGGAATGTCGTAACTGCGGCGCCAGATTTTCACCTGTGCGTCGCCGTGCTTCGCTGCGGTTTCTGCCTTATTGAGTCCCTGCAGCGCGCCATAGTGCCGTTCGTTCAGGCGCCAGTTCTTGGTGACGGGAATCCACATCAAATCGAGCGCGTCGAGCGTCGTCCACAGCGTCCGGATCGCGCGCTTGAGCACGGAGGTGAAGGCGAGGTCGAATACGTAACCTCCCTCTTTCAGCAGCCGGCCGGCTTCGGCCGCTTCCTTCCGGCCCTTGTCTGACAAGTCGACATCGGTCCAGCCGGTGAACCGGTTCTCCTGGTTCCAGGTGCTTTCTCCGTGGCGCAGCAGTACGAGCGTGAACATCATCGGGTCCCCAGTTGACGCACGGCCGATCTGCCCGCGTATCGTCCGGCCGATCCGAGTTGCTCCTCGATGCGCAGGAGCTGGTTGTATTTCGCGACCCGATCCGTGCGGCTCGCCGAGCCGGTCTTGATCTGGCCGGCGTTGGTTGCCACCGCGAGATCGGCAATCGTGGTGTCCTCCGTCTCGCCGGATCGATGCGAGATGACGCTCGCATAGTTCGCGTCACGCGCCATCGCGACCGCGTCCAGCGTTTCGCTCACCGTGCCGATCTGATTCAGTTTCACCAGCAGTGCGTTGCCGATCTTGTCGCTGATGCCGCGACGCAGGATTTCAGGATTGGTGACGAAGACGTCGTCACCGACCAGCTGGACGCTCGCGCCGAGGGCGCTCGTCAGCGCCTTCCATCCGTCCCAATCCCCCTCGGCCAATCCGTCTTCAATCGAGATGATGGGGTACTGCCGCACCCAGTCCTGATAGAGCTTCACCATCTCGTCGGCGCTACGCGTCTTGTCCTTCGATTTCTTGAACTCGTAGTTCCGATTCTCGTCGTTCCATAGCTCGCTCGACGCGACATCGAGCGCGAGATACACCGTGTCGCCGGGCTTGTATCCCGCCTGCACGACCGCTTCGAGGACGACGTCGACGGCTTCCTGGTTCGATGAGAGGCTCGGCGCAAAGCCGCCTTCATCGCCGACGCCGGTCGAGTGTCCCTTCTTCTTCAGGATCCCGCGAAGGGTGTGAAAGATTTCGGCGCCGCAGCGGACCGCTTCGGCGAAGGTCGTCGCGCCGATCGGCATCACCATGAATTCCTGAAAATCCACGCTGCTGTCGGCGTGGGCGCCGCCGTTGAGGATGTTCATCATCGGCACAGGCAGGAGCGTGCCGGCCGACGACCCGTAGAGGCGCGCGACATGCGTGTAGAGCGGGACGCGTTCGGCGGCCGCATTCGCCCGCGCGAGCGCCATCGACACGCCGAGCAGCGCGTTCGCTCCGAGGCGCCCCTTGTTGGGTGTGCCATCCAGCTCGATCATCAACTTGTCAATCGACCGCTGATCGCCGTCGCGGCCGACAAGCTTGGAAGCGAGCTCGCCGTTCACATGCGCGACCGCCTGGTGCACACCTTTTCCCAGATACCGCTTTTTGTCGCCGTCGCGAAGCTCGAGTGCCTCGCGTTGTCCGGTCGATGCTCCCGACGGAACCGCCGCACGTCCGAACGCTCCACCCTCGAGCGTCACATCCACTTCCACCGTCGGATTCCCTCGTGAATCGAGAATCTCCCGCCCCTTCACTGTCTGTATCTTCACTGTCCGTCCTTTCGCGATTCGCAATTCGCGGTTCGCGGTTCGCAATTCGCGATTAGCGATTCCCCGTTCCCCTTTTGTCGAACTCTTCCTCGTTCCGCAGCGCCTCGGGCGAGATATTGCCGATGAACGGCTCGTCGTCGGTGGTGACGACGACGATCCCATTGTCGCTGACGGTATGCCGGCGTTGATCTTCTTCCTGGTTGAATCCAATCAGTGCGCCGCGCGGCACGAACACGTCGCGATCGACGATCGCGCGCCGGATCCTCGCGTGGCGTCCGACTCTGACCCCCGGCATCAGGATGGTCTGATCGATGTCGCAGAAGCTGTGCACGCGGACATTCGGACAGAGCACGCTGCCGGTAATGCGGCTGCCCGAGATGATGCAGCCCGCCGAAATGATCGAATCGAGCGCCTGCCCGCACCGTCGACCTTCGTCGGCAAACACGAACTTCGCCGGCGGGGCTTGAACCTGATACGTGCGCAACGGCCACTCCGGATCGTAGAGATTGAATTCCGGGTTGACGTGGCACAGATCCATGTTCGCGTCGTAGTAGGCGTCGAGCGTGCCGATGTCGCGCCAGTACTTCGCCGCCTTCTTGTTCTCGTCGTAGAACCGATACGCGTAGACCGGAACCTTCGCGATCAGCGACGGCAGGATGTCTTTGCCGAAGTCGTGAGTTGAATTGCGGCGGGCGTCGGCTTCGAGCGCCGGAACGAGCACCTCCATGTCGAAGATGTAGATGCCAAGTGAGGCCAGCACCTGCTCGCCAGCAGGAAGATCTTTCGGCTTTTCAAGGAAGCCGGTCAGCCTCTCTTCGCTGTCGACCTGGAGGACGCCGAACCGCTGCGCCTCTTCCGACGGGACTTCGATGGCGGCGAGCGTCGCGCCGGCACCACGCTCGCGATGGAGCCGCAGCATTTTGGCGTAATCCATCTTGTAGACGTGATCGCCCGAGAGCACGATGAGGTGCCGCGGGTTCTCCCGCAGGATCGAATAGAGATTCTGGTAGACCGCATCGGCGGTGCCCAGATACCAGTGTTCGCCGACGCGCTTCTGCGGGCTGAGAATCTCGATGAACTCGCCGAGCTCGTCGGCGACGACGCTCCATCCCATTCGAAGATGGCGGCTGAGCGACAATGATTTGTACTGCAGCGCGATGAAGATTTTGCGGAGACCCGAGTTGATGCAGTTGCTCAGCGTGAAGTCGATGATGCGATACGGTCCGCCGAAATAGACGGCCGGTTTCGCCCGTTCCTTCGTGAGCGGATACAGCCGTTCACCCACTCCGCCCGCCAGCACCATCACCACCACATCGTCCAACACGTGATTTCCTTCCGCTCTGGCCTAACGTCTCAGGATGACGCGGGCAGGCGCGCCGTCGCCGCCCACGATCTTCAGCGGGAGGCAATACAACTCGTACATGCCCGCTTCCGCTTCCGACAGATTCAGGCCTTCGATGATGATGACCGACTGCGACAGGAGCGCATGGTGAGCGGGAGCGCCAGGCTTCTTGAACTGCTCGACTGACAAGTAGTCGATCCCGACGACCTTCACGCCCTGGTCGACGAGATATCGGGCGCCGTCCTCGGCGAGGTAGGTGTAATCCTGATGGAATCCCTCGCCGTTCCACAACGCCGAGTTCGATGTCTTCAGCAGTACGCGAATGTCTTCGCGTAGCCCGACCGCGGCGAGTTCAGCTTTGCCGATGCCGCCGCGCTTGGTGATCTCGACGACCCGCGCTCGTCCGACGAGGAGGTCGAGCGACAGGCCGTCAACGCCAGGCCCATCGTCGAAAAAATGTTTCGGGGCATCGACGTGCGTGCCTGTGTGCGTGCCCATCACGAGCTTGGACACGTTGGAGCTGCCACCAGCCGAGATGCGTTTGACGGGCTGCAACTCGAACTCGGGGTTCCCGGGATAGGCGGGAATGCCTGCAGCAAGCGGCACGCTCACGTCCAGGAATTTGGGTACGCGAGCCATAAGCCGGTGATGATATCACCCGGCGGTCACGGGCCGCCGTCGCCGAACCGGTCTCGGCACATCCTCTAATGGGCATAATCGTGGCTGATTTGGCCGAATTCGGCGGCCAATGGGCGGGCATCGGCGAAGGCCGGTACGGCCTTTACTGTCTTTGACTTGGCGGCGGAGGTCGCCTATGATCACGGTGATATTTCAGCTTTGATGCGCTGGAAGCGAAAGCACATGGCATGCGGTAACCGCCGGGCGCGGGCTGGTCGGCGAGCGGCCGCCGTGGCGTGTCTGCTCACATGTACGGTGGCGATTGCTGACGCATCGTCGCAGCAGAGCCGGTACGATCGACGATCGCAGGATCGCCTCGAGGACGCGCAGCAGAAGGAAGGGGAAGCCCTGCTGAACCTCGCGGACGCCGCGATGTCGGGCCGAGCCCCCTCTGATTTCGCGATCCGCTGGACCAACGATTTTTTCAAGGCGCAGACCGGCACGTTCGTGCCGTTTACGGTCACGATCGATCGGTCGAGCCTGACGGCGGCAAATGGATTGATGTACGTTCGAGCAGCGCGCCGCGATGGCACGACGGCGCGGTCGCGCGATGGCGTCGTCCGGTATCCGTTCGATGTGATTTTCCCGGTGGCCCTCACCGCGCCGGCCGGGCAGCCGGTGCGAATCACACGCGGTTTCGCGGTGGCCCCGGGTGAGTACGACGTCTACGTTGCGGTGCGGGAGCGAGCCGCGGATCCCTTGGCATCGCGCACGCGTCTCAAGGGTGCCGTGCTCAAGCAGCCGCTCACGGTTCCGGATTTCTGGACCGGCGGGTTGACGACGAGCACGGTCATGCTGGCAGATCGGATCGACGATGTGCTCGCGCCCATCACCGGCGATGATGTGCTGGAGCGGCCGTACGCGATCGGTAAGCAGGAGATTCATCGCGTCGCCGATTCACGCTTCCGCCGCGACGGCGAGCTCATCGTGGTGTTCCTGATTTACAACGCGGCGGCCTCGCGTGAAAAGGATTTTGATATTGAAGTCGACTACCATCTGTTCCGACGCGACCCCACCGCGCCGGGAGAAGCCGCCTCAGCTGAAGCCACACGTCCGCCCGCACGCGCCGGGGAGCGATACGTCACGCACACTCCGCCTCAGCGTTTCAGGCCGTCGATGATGGGAAGCGATTTCGATCCGGCGACGGGTCCGATCCTTGCGGGACAGGGGATTCTGTTATCGTCATTTCAGGACGGCGAATATCGCCTCGGCATCACCGTGACCGATCTGATGTCGCGACAGTCGCTCTCGCGCGACGTCACGTTCTCGGTAGCCGGCTCGTAAGAAGGAATGGGAGGAGCCATGCGGCGCATCAATCGCGTGCTCTCAATCGCGGGTGTGATCGCCATAGCCATAGCTGCCAGTCCGGCCTCCGGGCTCGCGCAGCAGACCGCACCTGCCCGTGCTCCCGAGTTCCGCAACGTCAGCGCGATGCTGAACGGCGCCATCAAAGGCGTGGTCAGCGACGATGTTGGCGGTCCGCTCGCTGGCGCGATGGTCTCGGCGCTCGGCGCCACGATGGCGATGACCGTCACCGATGCGAATGGCCGTTTCTCGCTCGACAAACTCCCCGCTGGAGATTACACGTTGCGGGCGCATCTCGCCGGCTTTGCCGCCTCACCGCGTGAGTACGTCCGCGTCGGCGTGCTGCCTGCGTCGATCTATCGACTCCAATTGCACCGCCTCGAGAACGCGGTCGCGAGCACGGGCACCGCTGCTGATGGCGTCACGACCCGGCCGATCGCGGCCGCCGGGTTCGGCCTGCCTTCGGTTGATTCCTCTGCTGAGTCGAATGCCGCCGGCGACGATCACTCTCACACGGATACGGCGTGGCGGCTTCGTCACCTCACACGCAGCATCCTGAAGGATTCGTCGAGTGTGGTCGTGATCGAGGGGGATGACTCGATTGCCCCCAATGACTCGATGCTGGGGCATACGAACGCGTCGACGAGCGCGGTCTCGTCCTTCTTCGCGGATCTGCCGTTCAACGGCGAGGTCAACCTGCTCACAACTGGAGCCTTTGCTCCCGGCCGTCTCTTCTCCGGCGACACGCTGCCGCGGGGCGTTGCCTATCTCGCGATTGGCGCGCCCACCGGCCTCGGCGACTGGGCGGTGCGTGCGGCGATGAGCCAGGGCGATCTGTCGTCGTGGATCGTCGCCGGCTCGTTCGTCTCGAAGCGCGAAGGCATTCACAGCTACGACCTCGGGTGGTCGTACAGCACGCAGGAATATCAAGGCGGCAATCCGCTCGCGCTGACCACGATCACTGACGGAAACCGCAACGTCGGAGAAATCTACGGCGTCGATCGCTGGACGCTCGGGCCCGGCGTTTCGGTCCAGTACGGTGGCCGCTACGCGCGCTACGACTACCTCGTGCAGCCGGCGCTGTTCAGCCCGCACGTGGGGGTTTCGCTCGAACCGACGAACACCACGCGGGTCACCGTCACGCTGGCGCAGCGCATGCTCGCTCCGGGCGCCGAGGAATTCCTCACTCCGGCGGTTGCCGGTCCCTGGCTCCCCCCCGAGCGCACGTTCTCTCCGCTGTATGGCGATACCCTCCGGGTTGAGCGCGCACGCGATCTGGACCTGCTCGTCGAGCACGACTTCGGCATGTATTCGTTGGGGCTGCGGCGGTTTTTCCAGGGCGTCGACAACCAGACGATGACGATCTTCGGCATGCGCGCACCGGATGGCACTCGGTCGGTCGGGCACTATTACGTCGGGGGCGCCGGCTCGGTGGATGTCGACGGTTGGGGCGTGCATCTCAGTTCGAACACGTCCAAGCGCGTCAGCGGCTCGGTGGATTACTCGCTGACTCATGGCCACTGGAACTCGTTTGGCGAGATCAGCCAGGCGCGGCCGTGGCTCGCGAGCCTGACCCGCGAGCAAGACGAAGCCATGCACGATCTGACAACGTCGATTCAGGCCGCGATTCCGGAAACCGCAACCCGAGTGTTTGTCCTCTACAAACTCAATACGGGGTATGCACGGCGGAGCGCTACGTTCTCGGATACCGGCGTCGACGCGCGTTTCGACGTGCAAGTCAATCAGGCCCTGCCGTTCGGGTTTGGAAACACCAAGTGGGAAGTGCTGGTCGGCGTGCGGAACCTGTTCCACGATCCAAACGATCCAGCATCCGTTTACGACGAACTGCTCGTCGTGCGTCCGCCGAAGCGCGTGGTTGGAGGATTCCTGGTTCGCTTCTGATCGACAGGTATCTTTACTGCTGAACCGCGCCGGGCGTGTGCGGTATCCGCGCGCGGTCGCGCCGCGGGCAGCCAGCTGGCTTTGGCGAGATATCGCCGGAGCGCCATGGAACGCGAACGGGGGCGAAGCCGCCCAGCTCTGAGTCAGTCCTGCGAGGTGGCGAACCGGCAGGATTTTTTTTGTCCCAAAAGCATCGATCCAACTTTTTGGGACGATCGTCCACGCGCTTGGAAGCGCGTGGCAACCCGGTCAAGTGACTGGCAAAAAACGCAGTAGATTCAGATATTTACGGTGATGCGTCAAGCAGGAATCGGGGAACGGGGATTGCTACGTGAAGCCCGGCCACGAGTTCGTACGCAGTTGCCGCACACAACGACGGAGTACCTGTTGAACATCGGGAGCCGGGGACGCGCGCTCGCTCGACTCACAGCCCAGCTGGCTGTGGTTGTGGCGCTGCTTGCTCTCGCGGTCCTGAACGTCTACACCCGGGCGACCTTCAGCGAGCCCGAAGACGGTGTGCTGTGGGCAACGACCCCAGCGGGTGTGGTTGCGCAGGAGATTGCGCCGGATTCTCCAGGTGCGCGTGCCGGCATTCGCGCCGGCGATATCCTGGCCGAGATCGATCGCACGCCGGTTGATACGGAAGCGGACGTGGTTGCGCGGCTGCATCGGTCGGCCAACGGCGATACGCTCACCTACACACTCATTCGCACGAAGACACGCGAGCCGCTGCGGCTCGCACTGGCGCCGATTCCGTCGGGGACGCGCCTCTATTACCTGCTTGCGCCGGTCGGAATCTTCTCGCTGCTCGTGGGCGCCGGCGTGCGCTTCCGCCGTCCGGACAATCAGGCGACGCTCCATTTCTTCTGGTTGACGGTGGCGTTCTTCGGCGTGCTCGCATTTTCGTTCAGCGGCCGTCTCGACACGCTCGACTGGGTGTTCTACTGGGCGGACGTCGTCGCCACGCTTCTGTTTCCGCCGCTGATCGTGCACTTCGCGCTGGTGTTTCCGGAGCGTCCCGACAGTTGGGCGCATTCCGATGCGGGACGTACGGCGCTCCCGCTCTTGTACTTGCCGGCGGTTCTCCTGTTCGCGGCACGCGTATCGGCGCTGATGCGCGCGCATCAGCAAGGGGCAGTGTTCTCGAACGTGGTGACGCTCGTGGAACGCGGCGAGCTGCTTTGCTTTGGCGTCGGCCTGATTGTCGGACTCGGGATCATGATTCGCGCGCTCGGACGCGCGCGCTCGGTGACCGCCCGGCGCCAGCTGCGATGGATTGTCGGCGGAACCGCATTTGGAGCCGTCCCATTCGTATTCGGCTACGCCATCCCGTTTGCGCTGGGGTTCACACCGGTGCCTGGTGCCGAGGCCACGGCAGTCCTGCTCGCCGTTGTTCCCTTAGCCTTTGCCTCGGCGATCGTCCGCTACCGTCTGATGGACGTCGAGGTGATCATCAAGCGGGCGCTCGTGTACGCCGCAGCTTTTGCGGCCATCGCCGCGATCTACGCGATCCTGCTCAGGCTCGCCCGTACCGCGCTCGGTGGTAGTGACAGACCGAATTTTGTCATCGCTCTGCTGGCGACGCTCGTCGTCGTCCTGCTTGCGCGGCCGGTGAAGAATGCGATCCAGACCGGTCTCGATCGCATGTACTACCGCGATCGGTACGATTACCGCCGAGCGCTGGTCGGTTTTGCCCGCGACCTCAACAGCGATCTCGATCTGCAGCGGCTCAGCGAGCGGCTCGTCCACCGCGTGATGGAAACGCTTGTCGTCGATCGCATGGCGCTGATGCTGGCGCCGGCGGCGACCGGCCGCGAAGGCGAGTTCGTCACCATCGCGCACATCGGCTTTGCCGGGCAGCCGCCTCTCCTTCCGCGCGCGTCACAGGCTGGGGCGCGGTTGATTGCTGGACACACGCTCTCGCTCGACGATCCGCTGACCCAGCGCCGAGTCGACGGCCATGAAATTGATTTCTGGCGCGAGGCGGGGATCCACTACTTCGTACCTTGCGTCTCGAAGGAAGGGACGATCGCGGTAATGGCGCTCGGCCGAAAGGCGAGCACCGAGCCCCTGAGTACCGAGGATATGGCGCTGCTTGCGGCAGTTGCCGCCCAGGCGGCCACCGCGCTCGAGAATGGCCGCCTGTATCGACAGCTGCACAACAAGGCGGACGAGCTCGAACGAATGCGCGAGTTCAGCGAAAATATTCTCGAGTCGCTGAACGATGGGCTCGCCGTCGTCAACCGGGATGATCGAATCGTTCGTTGGAACCGGCGGCTGGAAGAGTTGTACGGGATTCGCCACGAAGAGGCGGTAACGCACCGGCTCGATGCGATCTTCGAGCCCGGTTTCCTCGAGGTCCTGCGCTCGGCGCGGCGCGAGTCGCCGGAAGGGGCGGCCTTCTACCGCGTGCCGCTGACGACGCGGCATGAGCCCGGCCGGCGGCTGCTCGTCAACGTCGCGACGACGCCGCTGCGCGACTCGGACGGCGCGATCGCGGGAACGATTGTGATCGTTGAAGACATCTCGGCACGTGTGCAGCTCGAAGAGCAGCTCCAGATTTCCGAGAAGATGGCGTCGATTGGGCTGCTCGCCGCCGGTGTGGCGCACGAGGTCAACACGCCGCTGACCGGGATCTCCAGCTTCACGCAGATGCTGCTCGAAGGGGCCGAACCGGACGACCCGAAGACGAAAGTGCTGGAAAAAATCGAACGGCAGACATTCCGTGCCGCAAAAATCGTGAACGGCCTGCTCAATCTTGCTCGTCCCGCGCAAACTGACAGCGCGGCCATCGACGTGAACGTGGTCATCAACGACGTGCTCGCGCTGCTCGAACATCAGCTGCGCACCGGGCGGATTCAGGTTCGCAAGGAATTGAGCGCATCGCCGCTGCTCGCCCAGGGTGTCGAATACAAATTGCAGCAGGTATTTCTCAATCTGTTCCTCAACGCTCGCGATGCGATGCCTCGCGGCGGTTGGCTGACGATCGTGTCGCGCGAGGATGAATCCGGGGCAGTGATCGAAGTCGGCGATACTGGCTCGGGTATTCCTCCTGAACAGCTGTCGCGCATCTACGATCCGTTCTTCACGACCAAGGAGTTCGGCAAGGGGACCGGTCTCGGTCTGTCGATCACCTATGGCATCGTGCAGGAACACGGCGGCAACATCACCTGCGAAAGCGCGATCGGTCACGGCACACGGTTCACGCTCTCGCTGCCGACCGTCGTGGGCAAAACCGGCCTTCAAGCCGCGGCCCGGAACAGGCAGGCGTGATGATGCCGCGTTCTTCAGTCTCGGAAGCTCCGCAGCAGGCCGCGACCCGGCCCGGGTCCATTCTCGTCATCGACGACGAGGAGATCATGCGGGAGATCCTCGAGGCGCTGCTCACGCGCGAGGGCTATGACGTCCGGCTTGCGGCCAGCGGTGCCGAAGGCCT
The DNA here is from genome assembly GCA_051986585.1 of Vicinamibacterales bacterium. GTDB lineage: Bacteria > Acidobacteriota > Vicinamibacteria > Vicinamibacterales > 2-12-FULL-66-21 > JALZOC01. Next base: position 15,292 of record JBPYFA010000511.1, read on the forward strand.
GGAGCATGCCCGTTCGGTCCCGTTCGATGCCGCGATCGTCGACATGATGATGCCTGGGATGGACGGCATCTCCGCGCTCGATGAGCTCAAGAAAATCGACGACGACATGCCGGTTCTGATGATCACGGCGTTCGCGTCGGTCGAAAACGCGATTGCGGCGATGAAACGCGGGGCCTACGACTACATCACCAAGCCGTTCAAGAACGACGAAGTGCTGGTCGTGCTGCGCAACGCGCTCGCGCAGCGCCGGCTCGTCGCCGAGAATCGCGCCCTCAAGCAGAACCTGCAGGCGCGGGCAAACCGGTTCGGCTCGATCATCGGCCGCAGCTCCCGCATGCGGCAGGTGTTCGATCTGATCATCCAGGCGGCGCCGAGCCGGACGACTATCCTGATCAACGGCGAGAGCGGCACCGGGAAGGAGCTGGTGGCGCGGGCGCTGCACCAGAATTCATCACGAGCCGACCGCGCCTTCATCACCGTCAATTCAGGCAACCTGCCGCCCGATCTGCTCGAGTCGAACCTGTTCGGTCACGTCAAAGGGGCGTTCACCGGTGCCGTCTATCCGAAGAAGGGGCTGTTCGAGCTGGCCGACAAGGGCACCATCTTCTTCGACGAGATCGGCAACATTCCGCTCGAGACCCAGGCGAAGCTGCTGCGCGTCATCCAGGAACGCGAATTCATGCGGCTCGGCGGAGTGGAAACGATCAAGGTGGACGTCAGGATCATTGCCGCGACCAACGTCGATCTGCGGCGGATGATGGAGGAAGGGAAGTTCCGGGAGGATCTCTACTATCGTCTGCACGTCATCACCGTGCAGCTGCCGTCGCTGCGCGAGCGCAAGGACGACATCCCGCTGCTGGTTCAGCATTTCCTCGAAAAGTACGGCGAGGAGAACAACAAGACGCACCTCGAGCTGACCGCCGACGCCCTGGACCTCCTGCAGGAATATGACTGGCCGGGCAACGTGCGCGAGCTGGAGAACGTCATCGAACGCGCCGTCGTGCTGTCAACCGGCGCGAAGATTGATGCGGATCTCGTCCCCGATCACGTCCGCAGCAGCAAGCGCTTCCAGATGCCGCAGTTCGTCGTCCCGCCGGAGGGGATTTCGCTGAAGGAAGTCATCACCGACTTCGAGAAGCGGCTGATTGAATCGACGCTCGAGGCTGCCGGTGGAGTGCAGAAGCGTGCCGCCGAACTGCTCCACATCAAGGCGACGACGCTCAACGAGATGATCAAGCGCTACGACATCCGTCCCCGTCGCAAGCGCGGAGCGCTCGGCAACCGGCCCGGATCCGATCTGCCTGACGTCGAGGACATCGACGAAGGAGATGAGGTCGGCGCCGTCAATCGGGAATAGTCTTTCCAATCCACCAATTACCAATTCACCAGCCTGGGGTGTTTCATCCAGTCGATCGTCGTTGCGGCCCGCTCGATCGCAGCCTTGCAAACATCCGTTCGTACTTCGCCAGGATCACATCCCACCGGTAATTGGTTCTCACGTAGTCTCGACCGTTGCGCCCCAGGCGGGCGCGCAGTCGCGGGTCGGCCATCAGGACTTTGAGCGCTTCCACGAACTCGTCGCGGTCGGCGTAATAGAGACCGGCGTTGCTCTTGTGGCAGTGTTCGACCAGCACCTCGCTGCGGGCGTTGGCGAGAATCGGCGTGCCGACGGCAAAAGACTCCAGCGCGAGCAGCGACAAGCTCTCGTAGGGCGACGGTACGACGACTACCGTCGCCGCTTCGAGCGCCTGCACCCGCTCCTGGTCGGGAAGGTAGCCGGCGAACCGAATGAACGGCTCCTCGGGGAGCGGCATCAGCTTGACGCCCATCAGGACCAGTGAGGCGTCCCCACCATCCTGCACGTACGAGCTGAAGTACTCGATCAATTCCTCGCAACCTTTACCCGGATCGATTCGTCCTCCATACAGCGCGATTGGGCCGTGCAGCCGGTGACGGCGACGGAACATCGTGCCGCGGTGCGCGAGGTGCGGGCGAAACCACGGCGAGGCATCGTCAACCGGCCCATCTTCAGCGTCCTCGCTGTCGGCCTGTCGTGTTGCCGTATGTTCGCGAGGGTAGGGCTGGGCGTGTGGCAGATCGACACCGCAGCCGATCGTCTCTTCCTCAATCGCTCGAATCGAGAAGTGGGTCGTCAAAAACCGGCGCTCGACTTCGGTGTTGTACGCCAGTCCGGCCGGAAGGCTGAACAGTTCCTTGTAGATGTCGAGATGGATGGCCGGCTCGTCGTGCGCCGTCGGCACGAGGATGCTTTTCTGCGGCGCGATCTTCGCTCCCAGCACCGTCGGCGCGTACAGGTAAGTGAAGAAAATCAGCACGTCGTACTGCTGCTGATTGCGTTCGATGTACTCGAGCAACGGTGGGCACCACGGGCCCTGCTGCTTGAGCCACTCGATCTCGTCGTCGCGCGTATGCGCGGTGTTGAAGATCCACTCCGAATAGCGGTTGAAGGTGTGGATGTCGCGCGCTCGCGCGTTGGCGAATCGTCGCACCGTCACGCCGCGCACGCGGTCGGAACCTTCGGGGTAATCGTTCTTCCACGTGATGTAGTCCTGGGCGCACGTGGTCAGGACCTCGACGTGGTGCTTGGGGGCCAGCCGCTCGGCAATCAGCCGGCAGTGGTACTCGGACCCTCCGAGGATCTCGGTGCCGTAGCGCTGGACGATGAACGCAATCTTCAAACTGAACCTCGAAATTGCTGATTTCTGATGGCTCGGAAATCAGCAGTCAGTTATCAGCAATTTCATTGCAGGCTCGCCACGATCTCATCGAGCCGTCTCTGTATCCGCGCCGGCGAAAAGTCAGCTAACCGCCGGCGCTGCCCTTCAATGATCCGATCCCGTACTGGCCGATCGTATACGAGCAGGCCGAGCATTTCGGCGGCCAGTTCCAGATCTTTCGGTGCGAACAGCACGCCGGCACCGCCCAGGGTCTCTGGAACGGCTCCGGCCTCGTAGGCCAGCACCGGGACATCTGCGGCCATCGCTTCGACGAGCGGCACACAGAACCCCTCGTGCTCGCTCAGCGACACGTAGACGTCGGCCCACCGGTAAAACGCTGCGAGATCCTCGTCGGGCACAGGACCGGTGAACCAGAAGCGATCCGGGAGCATCCGAAACTCCGAAATCAATGCCCGGACCTGCGCGTAATAGGTCGGCAACCCATCGTAGCGGCCGACGAAGATGAATCGATAGTAGCTGTCAACGTATCGCTTGTACGTCTCCGCCAACCGGATGTGATCCTCGATTCGCTTGTTCGGGACGATGCGTCCGACGAACAGGATGTTGATGAGACCGTCGCCGAGGATCTTTTCAAGCGCCGGCCGCCTGGGGGCGTTCGTGATGCGCTCGGTGTTGACGGCGATCGGCATCACGCCGGTGGGCCTGAAGCCCAGCTGCTCGAGCTCCGCGCGGTTGAACTCTGAATCGCCGAGCGCCAGATCGACATGTCCAACCAGCGATCGAAGCTCCTGGCGGCCGATCG
>JBPYFA010000512.1:0-5592 GCA_051986585.1 Vicinamibacterales bacterium
CCAGCTGTTGCCAACGGCTATGAAGTGTCCGGAACCGCGCTCTCCCTCCGCGGTGTCCGGTACCGAAATGGGGGCAGCGATCCATCGGGGTTCGACTGCAGCGGCTTTGTCTGGTACGTGTTCCACGAACACGGCGTAGCGGTGCCGCGGACGGTGTCGGAGCAGTTCCGCGCGGGCACCGAAGTTGACCCCCGCGATCTCCGCGCCGGCGATCTGGTGTTCTTCGACACGATCAACGCCGGCGCCCGACAGATGGCGACGCACGTCGGCATCATCATTGGCGGCGACGAATTCGTGCACGCACCGAGTTCAACCGGAGAAGTGCGAGTGGAACGCCTCGGCTCGAGTTACTGGGCGCCGCTGTTCGTCGGAGCGCGGAGAATCGCTAATCCCTGATCGCTCATCGCGAATCACTGATCGCGAATCACGCAGCGCGATGCTGCCCTTTGCGCGTGAGCCGGCGTGCTCCACCCTCGGTGAATTGCCGCATGTGCAGATCGTCTTCCGTGTACACGATCGGCTGCGTCAGCGGCTTGAGGCGCTCGACCTTGATGAGCGGATCGCCTTGTGGCATGTCCACCGGTTCCATGTATCGCTGTGGGAACGATGGAAAATTTCTGAACGTCGTCGCGACGACACCGCCGTAGCGACCAGTCAGCGCGGTGAAATCGTGTCGCAGAAAATCATAGAGCGACGGATCGGCGCCCGAGCGCAAATACCCGTCGACCATCTCGGCGACATCTTCGTAGAACAACGGTCCATGCGAGCGAGGCGAGTCAGTTCCATCCGAACGCGAGACGCGTCGAATCCCTGATTCGTCGGGATCGATGTGGTAGAGCTCGTGCACGATCGTGTCGAGCTTCGCGAGCCAGCCTGGAGCATCCTTCGAATACAGATCGGACTTTCGTGAGCGCTCCAGCGATTGATCGCAGAAGCGCGGCAGCACAAACGAGATGAGGTACTTGACGCGGGTTGCGCCTATGCGCACTTGCGGCGACTTGGTCACGAACCACTCGGAGCGCCTCGTCAGTTGTCCCGTTCTCCGATCGCGCCAGAAATAGTACCCGGGCTCGCTCTCAGGCAGCGTCAGGCAATGGCAAGTGGCGAAGGCGCCTTCAGCATCGGAACGGCCGAAACGACCAAACACGATCACTTCCCTGAGATCGATGAACGAAAGGCGGGGCGTACGCACGACAATGTCGTGCATCAGCAGTGCGATGCGCTCGGTGTAGTTAATCATCGACACACGTCCGCCGAAGACGCGGGTGTCCCGGCGACGCCCTTGCCGCTTCAGGGGGAGCTATAGATGCTGAAACGTTCGCCGAATATAGAGGGTTTCCAGGGCGGCGTCAAGGTGAGCAGGACCGGTTTAATGGCCGAGCTGCATACATTTACAAGGTTTTTTTACGATCCGCCCGGGGGCTTGCCGCCTGGCCCGCGCGGAACGGCTGTGGGCTGCCCCGGCAGGGCCGCCGGGGTCGCGGCGGGCGGCGGCAGCTCCGGAACAGATTCGAGATCCTTGGCGCTGTCGGGCCCCGGAGCGACAGTACTCGCGACAACCGGCGGCGGCGTCACGCGCCCCATTCGGCGCATCACCATTTGTTGACGACGAATCAGCCTCGGACTGGGGTGCGCCACGCTGAATACGTGGGGATTGGTGATCGCGGCGGCCAACAGTGCGGATTCTGACGCGGACAAATCGCTCGCCGGCTTGTGAAAATACGTCCGCGCGGCCGCTTCGGCACCGAAGATGCCATCGCCCCATTCAATCACATTCAGATAGAGCTCCAGGATGCGCTGTTTCGACAGCTCCGATTCGAGTCGACGCGCGATCAGAAACTCGCGGACCTTGCGGATGGGATTTTTCGACGGCGAGAGATAGAGGTTCTTCGCCAGCTGCTGCGTGATCGTACTGCCGCCGCGCGCGAATTCCATCCGCTCGATGTTGACCTCCATCGACTCCTTCATCTCGTCGAAGTCGATCCCCTCGTGCGTCCAGAAGCGGCTGTCTTCGGTCACGAGCACGGCCCGCTTCAGGTTGGGGGAGATCCGCGCGTAATCAATCCAGCGCTGGACCCGTTTCGGCAGCTCGCCGCGCGACCGCGCTTCACGCGCGCGAAGATCGATGAAGGCAGTACTCTCCGGGTTCGACGTCCGCAGCGGTCGCACATCCGGCAGCGTGATGTAGATGAACGCCGCGATGCCGACCCCCGCGGCGCCAATCGCGAGCAGCGCGCGGGTGATCTTGCGGCGCATGGGCAGCTAGACGGCCGCGAGCACGCGCTCGGCCACCGCGAGTGTCGCGCTCTCCAATCCTGAGCGGTGACCAGCGCCGCGCAGCACGCGGAAGTGGCTGATCACCGGCAATGCGAGGGCCTGCATGACCCGCGAGGAAACCGGGCGCGGCCCTGGTCCGAGCAACAATTGCTCCGGCACGCTCATACGATTGCCGCCACGCGCGCAAGTTCCGCCCGAATCTGCTCTCGCGCCTCTGGCGTCGCCGGCGCGAGCGGCGCGCGCGGATCCCCACCTTTATATCCAGTGAGATCGAGCGCGGCCTTCAGGCCCGGCACACCGTAGCCGCTCGTCACCATGCGCGCGAGCGGCGCCATCAGCGCCTGGAATCGCCGCGCGTCGGCGTGCTTCCCGTCCTTGGCCGCGGCGAACAACCGGAGACACAACTCAGGCTCGACGGCAGCGATTGCGAGGATCCCTCCGGCGGCTCCAAGGCAGAGATCTGAATAAAAGACCGTGCCGGTGCCCGCAAGCATGGAAAAACGCTCGGGCGCCGCATCCACGAACGCGGCAAAGGCGGCGGCGTCGGTGCCCGACTCCTTCATGCCGGCGATGTTCCGGTGTTCGGCAAGCGTGGCCACGGTCTCTGGCGTGAACGCGACCCCGGTTGACCCGGGAAAGTTGTAGAGCAGCACCGGAACGGGCGATTCGTCCGCGACCGCACTGTAGTGGCGGATCAGCAGAGCCTGTGTACACAGATTCTTGAAGAAGGAGGGAGTCCGCACCAGAACCGCATCGGCTCCAAGTGCCGCGGCGCGTTTGCTCGCGGCAATGGTCGCTCGCGTCGATTCTCTGCCCGTCCCCGCAATGACCACGCGATCGCGTGGAACGACGTCACGTGTCGCGCTCAGGACGAGATCGGATTCGTCGTCATCAAGCAGCGCCGACTCGCCGTTGGTTCCGAGGGCAACGATCCCGCCCAGTCCTGCGCGCATCCATCGTTCGACGTTGAACCGGATGGCGGACGCATCAACCTCGCCGTCGCGAAACGGCGTCGGCATCGGCGGAAAAACAGAAGCCAGTTTCATGAGATTTCGAGGGTAGCACAAAAGAAAACCGGAAGCGGGACGGCGCCCGCTTCCGGCTTGGTCACCTCCGGACCGTAAGTGGGAACGCGGCCGGCCGAAGCCGGACTCGCGTTCTAGTGAACCCGAGGACCCCAGACGAACTTGGCCCGTCTCCAGTCTTCGTCGAGAATCGTCCACAGCGTCTGGTCGAGATACTCGCCGTTACGCAGGAACGACTTGCGCAGGATCCCTTCCTGCTGCGCACCGATCTTCCGCAGCGCACCGTTGCCGCGACCGTTCGCGACCGCAGCACGCGCCTCGAGGCGGTGCGTTCCGACGACATCGAACGCGAAGTTCACAACCATCTTCGCGCCGTCCATGAAAGCTCCGGTGCCCCAGAACGCCGACCCAATCGCGAAGCCCCATTCGGCAGTTCCAAAGCCCGGCTCGAGCTGCCGGATCTGGAAGATGCCGATGGCGGTGTCCATGCCGTGCGGCACAACACCGAAGCAGACGTAATTGCCTGCTGCTCGCTCGCGATGCGTCCAGGCGATGAAGCGCTCGAAACCGTCGACCGTGGTTGGAGGCGGCGAGATGAAGCGCGCGACCTCTTCGGTCGCGAGCATCGCCAGGAGCGACGGCGCATCGGAGAGCCGCAGCTCCCGCAACGTCACCATCGAACCCGTCAGCACCGGCAGCGCCTGCCGCCAGTTGCTCTCCGTCGTCGTCGCCCGAGCCGCGTTGATGACAGCGTTCACGTCCATGACACCCTCGGCGTCTCGGAATGGCATCTTTTCCATTAGAGTACCCCTCCGATCCCGCCTAGAACCGTAGTGGTTGTTGACGTCACCGTTCCAAATAGATTGTCGAACACCGACGAGTCGTAGTTGACCGGCGGTGCGTACGGATCATCGAAGGGCGTTGCGTCGGAACCGCTGTCGGAGGTGCCCCAGGTAATGTTGTCCTCCGAGGACGCGGTGCCCCACACCGTGCTGTCCATGTTTCCGCTCGTCCCCCAAACGATGTTGTCTTCGGAGAGCGCGGTCCCCCAGACGATGTTGTCTTCCGACATCGCCGTGCCCCAAACCACGTTGACGCAGTTCGCGCCACCACAGTTGGTGCCCCACACAATGTTGTCTTCATCGTCGGCCATCGTGCCCCAGACGATGTTGTCTTCGTCGAGCGCTGCGAACGTACCCCAGACGATGTTGTCTTCACTCGCCGAGGCCGTGCCCCACACGATGTTGTCTTCACTGTCCAAGGTGCCCCACGCCTGGCTGTTGCAGCTGTTCTTGCACAACGTGCCCCAGACGATGTTCGAGCCGGTGACCGTCTTCGAAGCGCCCCAGATCACGCCGGGACTCCATGCGTTCGCGTTCGGCTTGATCACGCCGTGCGTAACCCGGTGGTTGCCCCAGTTGATCTTCTGGCTCCACTCGGACGGATGCGGATAGGGCTGCCCGACTTGCGCGGTCCTGAAATACAGGGCGAGATCGACCGCCCCCTTCGTATTCAGGAAGCCGGCGCCTTCCGTCAGCGCGTCGTATCCCGGGTACACCTGCGCGGTGTATTCGAGAATCGCCTTCACAAGATTGGGCGTGAGCGACGGATTGGCCTGAAGCATCAGCGCGACGCTGCCGGCAACCACCGGAGACGCCATGCTGGTGCCGCTCAGGCTCAAATACGGGAGGCCCAACAGTCCGGGGATCGAGCCGGCAAGGAGAGCCGTCGGCTTCGTCGCATACAACAGGCCGCCGGGATCGCTCAGCGAGACGGTCCCAACACCCGGCGCCACGATGTCCGGCTTGGCTTCGTAATCGAACGCCGTCGGGCCGCGCGAGCTGAAGTCCGCCATCACGTCGTCGGAACGCGTCACCGTGCCTTGGTGGCTATACGCACCAACGGTGATGACCCATGGCGCGTTACCCGGCGCACCAATCGCGCCGTACAGCGCCTGCCCCTGCGCGTTCTTACCGAGATTGCCGGCTGCCGTCACAACGACGATTCCCGCATCAACGGCACGCTTCGCCGCGAGCGTGAGCGGGTCGGTCTTGTACGACTCGGTAACGGCGGCGCCAACCGACAGGTTGATCACCCGAAGGTTGTAGGCCGACTTGTTCGACACGGCCCAATCGAGCGCCGCAATGACATTACTGATGACGCCGCGGCCGTTCTGGTCGAGCACTTTCAGGCTGGCCAGGTGGGCGTCAGGCGCAATGCCGGCACGAACACCGAGCGAATCGTAGCCGTTACCGGCAATGATTCCCGCGACGTGCGTGCCGTGGCCGTT
>JBPYFA010000513.1:0-6466 GCA_051986585.1 Vicinamibacterales bacterium
GGGTTCTTCTGGCTGATCCTGCTCTTCACGATCATCGGCGATTACATCAGCCGGGGCTGGGTTCCTGGAACGCTTCGTTAGAGGTTCTGCGAGGTTCTACAAGGTTCTGCTGGGTTCTTCTAGGTTCGGTTCTCGGGTTCCGCTCGGTTCTCGGGTTCTGCAAAGTTCACTTCTCGGGTTCCGCAAGGTTCAGTTCAGGCGTGCCACCCGGCGCGCCTCTTTATTTCCATTCGGGCTTCCGCGCCTCGACGAGACACCATACCCATATTCACGAGCTCGGAGTCAGCGGCGAAGCTCGCCCGTGGCGAGCGAAGGCTGGCTTGACCCTCGTCTCACTTCGTGAGTAAGATTGCGCCCTCAATCGACGGGCTTTCGGCGTTCCCCCCCTCGGCGAATTCTTGGAGTCGACGGATGCGGCGTCACAGTTCCATCGGGGACTCGCGGTCTGGACTCTCCTCCAGCACCCCGGAGTCCTAGCCATTGGCCAAATACTTCCCCAACAAACTGCTGGGTGTTCTCGGTTGTGTCGCTGTCCTCGTCGCGTTCGCGGGGACTGTAAAGATCGCATCGGCCGCCGGGAAACCTGAGAGCGTCGCGACTTCCTCGGCTGACTCGGAGGCCAACGCCACATCAGCTGGCGTGGACCAGGCCGCCGCTCCGCAGGCAAACGCCGCGAACAAAGATCAATCGAAGCCTTACGAAGAGGCTGAGTATCGGACCTTCCCGGTCGTTGGCAGCCGTGTGGCGATCTGGGCCGTGGCTCAGCTGCATCTGCTCTTTGCCGCCTTCGTGCTGGCCGTTCCGCTCTTCGCGTTCATCATCGAGGTGATCGGCTACAAGACCGGAGATCTCCGCTACGACCGGCTCGCGTACGAGTTCACGAAGCTGTTGTCGGTGTCCTTCTCGTTGACGGCGACGTTCGGGGCAGCCCTGACGTTCATGCTGATCGCCCTGTATCCGAAGTTCACCAACTACCTGATGCACGTGTTCTCGCCGACGTTCTTGCCGTACGTGCTGCTGTTCTTTGCCGAAGCCTTCTTCCTCTACACCTATTACTACGGCTGGGGAAAGTTCCACCCGCTGACCCATCTTGGCCTTGGGCTCGGGCTGAACCTGGTCGGCACGTCGATCATGTTCATCGCCAACGCGTGGCTCACGTTCATGATGTCGCCGCGCGGGGTCTCCGATTCCGGCGCAGTGCTGTCGCTGAGGGACGCCATCTTCAACCCGACGTGGATGCCGATCAACGTCCATCGTGTCATCGCAAACGTCGCCTTCGGCGGCTCGGTCGCAGGCGCGTATGCGGCGTTCAAGTTCCTGCAGGCTGAAACCGACGAGGAGCGCGCGCATTACGACTGGATGGGTTACATCGGGAACTTCGTCGCCATCAGCGCGTTTCTGCCGCTGCCCTTTGCGGGGTACTGGCTGGCGAAGGAAATTTACGCGTTCTCGCAGACGCTTGGGTTGACGATGATGGGCGGCGCGTTCTCGTGGCTGTTCATCATTCAGGCCGTCCTGATTGGCAACCTCTTCCTGGCGGCCAACTATTACCTCTGGCTCGGAATGGGACGCGTCGAAGGCGTCAACCCGCTGCAGAAGTTCATCAAGTACCTGCTCTTCGGCATCACGCTCTGCTTCATGGTCTGGGCCACACCCCGATCGATCATCGCGACGGTGTCGGAAGTCCGGGCAATGGGAGGATCGGCGCATCCGATCCTCGGCTACCTCGGTGTGATGTCGGCGAAGAACACCGCGGTGAACATCCTGATCCTGACGACCTTCATGAGCTTCCTCCTCTACCGGCGAACCGGCAAGGTGGCGACGGTGGGGTGGGCAAAGAAAGGCCACGCCGCACAGCTCACGATCTTCGCAGCCGCGGCCTTCATCGTCATTTTCCTCGGCGTCTACGGTTACTTCGTCGAAGCGACGGTCCGGATCAAGCTGTCGGTACCGCAGGTTCTCTCCGTGCTGTTCGCGATGGTGTCGATCACCGCGATAGATGTATTTCTCTTCCGTGGCGCTCGGCGGACCGGCGAGCTGGTGTGGGGCAGAATCCCTCGCATCTCGCAATACGTGCTCATCTTCATCGCGGTCACGTTCACCTGGCTGATGGGCCTGATGGGATACGTCAGATCCGGACTGCGGCAGCACTGGCATGTCTACGGCGTGATCCGGGATCGATCGGTCGACGCCTTTACTCCCACCCTTGGCTTCGCCACGAAGGTGGTGTCCGTCACCGTGCTGATGTTTTTCATGCTCATCGGCGTGGTGTTCTGGATCTCGAGCCTGCACGATCGCCCTGACTTTCAGCGGAGCGTCAGGAAGGGTTCCAAAGAACTCTCGCCCGAGTTAACGGGCGGCCACGCCCACGCCAGCGGGCACGCGAAAGTCTCATGAGGATTCCCCTGATCCTCCGAATCGCCGCTCTCGTCCTCGCGACGACCGGGTTCTACACCTATGTCGGCCAGATGGTGCCGCAAAAGGAAGTCTTACCTCCGAGGGACACCACCATCGGACCCAACATGAGCACCGACGACATGGCCAGGATTGGCCGGGAGATCATGGAGGGCAAGGGCATGTGCCTCACCTGCCACACGATCGGCAAGACTAGCGGTCCGTTCCGGTTTCCCGATCTCGCCGGCGTCGATACCCGTGCAAAGACCCGCGTGCCGGGCCTGAACGATGTCGAGTACTTCGCTCAGTCGTTGTACGAACCGACGGCGTACGTGGTGCCCGGATTTCCGCCGGCCATGCCGACGATCAACAAGCCGCCGATCGGCCTGACCGATCAGGAGATCCTCTGCGTGATTGCGTATCTGCAGACGCTTGGCGGCACGGCGACGGTCACGATGCAGACCAAACACCATTACAACAGCGGCGCAGCCGCGGCGCCGGCGGCGCCGGCCGCGAAGTGACCGGACAATGAAGATCGTCGTCGTCCTCGCCGTGCTTATCGTGTTCGGACTGCTTCGTGTCCGTCGCGCGACTCTGCTGATCTGGGCTGCCGCATGGTGGGTAGGGATCTACGTGATTCTCCGGTTCGGATTCACGGCCCCGATTCCTTCCTCGGTGATCTCGATCTACATGGGCATCGTCACGCTGGCGATCCTGGCCTACATGTCGTCGAGCCAGGAACGGCGCGACGAAGTGTCACGTCCGCTCGTTCGGTTCATGACGGAAAAGCGGTTCGCGACGCTGCTTGGCGTAGCCGTCGTCGCGATACCGGCGCTGGCAGCCGCAAACGTCTACGTTCAGATGAGCGCGCCGCTCCAGCCTCCGTTCTTCGCGCGAACCGTCCATCCGGCCTCGCCGTCCGAGATCACGGTACACGACAAGAAGATCGACCTCGACAACGGGGAGAATCCCTTCAGGCAGCTCGAGGCGTCGAATCCGACCGAGTTTCGGCAGCATGTCGAGCATGGCCGGCAGGTCTACTACCGGAACTGCGTCTTCTGCCACGGCGACAACCTGGCCGGCAACGGCATGTTCGTTCACGGGCTCGACCCCATTCCGCCGAACTTCAACGATGCGGGATCGATCGCGATGCTTCGCGAGACGTTTCTATTCTGGCGGATTTCAAAGGGTGGTCCGGGGCTTCCCGAGGAAGGCGGGCCGTGGGACACCGCGATGCCGGCATGGGAGAAGTTCCTGAAGGAAGACGAAATCTGGGACGCGATTCTCTTTCTCTACGATTTCACGGGACGGAAGCCTCGCGCCAAAGAGGAGGTCGCAGGGAAATGACCTCTCGCCTGATACCCTCCTTCGCGCTCAGGACGGACAAGTCGCGCGCGTTCATCGCTGTCCTGGTGGCGTTGTTGTGCGCCGCGTTGACCGGACAGGGGCGCGCCGCGGCTCCGGATGTCGGGAGCGAATCGCAGCGGGAATCCGGCAAGAAGCTCTATCTCAAGTACTGTTCGCAGTGCCACGGCGAAAAAGGTGACGGCGAGGGTTACGCTGCCGTCCACCTGCGGCCGAAGCCGCGCAACTTTACGACTGGCAAGTTCAAGATTCGCACGACACCGAACGGCGCGTTGCCGACTCACCAGGATTTGACCAACGTGATCAGGCACGGGATGCCATACACGTCGATGCCGGCCTGGCCGAACTTCTCCGATTCCGAAATTTCGGATATCGCCTACTTTTTGACGACCTTCTCCGCCGACTTCTCCAACGCCGAGCGAGTGCCGCAGCCGATTTCGCTTCCGAGCGCGCCAAAGTCGACGAAGGAGACGATTGAGGCGGGACAGAAACTGTTTGTGGATACGGGCTGCGTCAAGTGTCACGGTACGCTCGGCCGCGGCGACGGACCGTCCGCGCCCACGTTGAAAGACGACTGGGGCAACCCCATCCGCCCGGCGGACCTGGCGCAGAACTGGACCTTCAGAGGAGGCCCGTCGCGCGAGGACATCTTCAGGACCATGAGCACCGGCCTGAACGGCACACCGATGCCGTCGTTCGCCGATGCGCTGACGGTCGAGCAGCGATGGGCGATCACCGATTTCATCTTCTCTCTCTCGGGATCTGACGGACCGGGTTATACCAATCTGGTCATCGCCAAGCACGTCGCGGCTCCGATCGACCTGACCAAAGGAGCCGCGAACTTCGCATCCGCGCCGGTGGCGCGCCTGCCGATCATCGGGCAGATCATGGAACCCGTGCGCGAGTTCCATCCGCCAGCCACCAACGTCATGGTTCAGGCAGTTTACGATGCGGACTCGATCGCGCTTCTCGTTCGATGGCACGACATGAGCGCCGAGAAGACAGGAAAGAATGGACCGTCGCTCTCCGTGCCGCCGGAGGAAGAGGAGGAACCGGCCGCTGCACCGACGGGTGAGGGTGGCGCCGCTGGCGCGTCGAGCGCAAACCCGTTTGGGGATCAGGTGGCCGCACCAGCCGGGCAGAAGCCGGCAAATCCCTTTGAGGAGCAAACGACCGAAGCCGCCCCGGCATCGGAGTTCTCCGACGCGGTCGCGATCCAGATACCTTCGCAGGTGCCAACGACCGCGCGAAAGCCGTACTTCATATTCGGTGATGGACAGAACGCGGTTGACCTCTGGTTCTTCGACCTGGCCAGCGCTGGGCCGGTTCAGTTCACCGGCAAGGGCAGCGCGAACGTCGCGGCGACCGACAAGAAGGAAGTCACTGGCGTCGCGACTTACGATCAGGGCGAGTGGTCCGTCATCTTCAAGCGACCTCTTCACCCCGAATCAGGCGCCGCATTTACACAGGGACAGTTCCTGCCGATGGCGTTTTCCGTCTGGGACGGGTTCTCGCGTGAGCGCGGCAACCGCCGCGGCCTGTCGTTGTGGTACTCGCTGTATGTCGAACCGGCCGTCGTACCGTCGGCTGCCGGTCCCATGATCAGGACGGCGCTGATCATCCTGGCCCTGGAGCTGATTGCGATCGGCTGGGTACGATACGGTTCGCGCGTCCGCGGGCGCGGCACTACGCAACAGCCAGCTACGAGCCATTGAACTGCCGGGTATCCGGAGGAGCGATGTACAAAAGCATCTACGTTCCCGTCGATAACTCAGATCATTCCAACCGCGCGATCGCGTGCGCTGTCGCGATGGGGAAAGCGTTCGAGGCGAAACTCGTCGGCTGCCATGTCTATGCCGCGCAGCTCCACGACTACCGCTTTAGGCAGATGGAGTACACGCTCCCGGAGGAGTACATCGACGAGGTGGAGCTGGAACGGCAGCGGAAGATCCACGACAGCCTGATCACGATGGGACTCAAGCTCATCTCCGACAGCTATCTCGATGGCATGTCACGCCTGTGTGGCGAGTCGGGACTCGAATTCGAGCCGCGAATGATGGACGGCAAGCATCACATCGAGATCCTCAAGGACCTGGCAGGTGCGAAACCAGACCTGGTGGTGATTGGGGCATTGGGCATCGGTCGCGCGCGCGACAGCGTGATCGGGTCGGTGTGCGAGCGTGTCGCCCGCCAATCGGACCGCGATGTCTGGGTGGTCAAGCACGTTCCCGAGCCGACCGAGGCGGAGCGGGATACGATCCTGGTCGGCCTCGACGGCAGTCCGCAGTCTTTCGGCGCGCTGATGACGGCAATCGATTTGGCCCGCGAGTTCGGCAAGAAGATCGAGGTGATCGCCGTCTACGATCCCTATCTGCACTACTCCGTCTTCAACGGCATCGTCAACGTCCTGACCGAACAGGCGGCAAAGGTCTTCCGCTTCGAGGAGCAGAACCAGCTCCACGAAGAAATCATCGACACCGGGCTGGCGCAGATCTATCAGTCGCATCTCGAGGTCGGCGAGCGAATGGCGAACGAAGTTGGCGTCGAGATCAAGAAGACGCTGCTCGACGGTAAACCTTTCCAGAAGATCATCGACTACGCGCGCAAGACGAATCCCTGGCTCATCGTCATGGGCCGGATTGGCGTCCACAGTCCGGCGGACGAGACGGGGTTGGGCAGCAACGCCGAGAACGTGCTTCGCGCCGCG
>JBPYFA010000514.1:0-5419 GCA_051986585.1 Vicinamibacterales bacterium
GCAACCTCTATCACCTGAACGCCGAACAGGAACCGGAGTGTCCGGACTATCCGAAGGATCCGGAATTCAAGAAGAAGTACGGGCCGCGCGGCGTGCTCCACAGCTGGGCCAACCCGGACGGGACCCAGAAGATCGAGAATACGGGCCCGCTGACCACGAAGCGCATGGAGACGGTTGACGAGGAGTTCCTCGACGCGAGCCTGAAATTCATGGACAAAGCGGTCAAGGACAACAAACCGTTCTTCGTCTGGTGGAATTCAACCCGGATGCACATCTTCACCCACTTGAAAAAGGAGTCGGAAGGCAAGACCGGCCTCGGCATCTACCCGGACGGGATGGTCGAGCACGACGGCCATGTGGGAATACTGCTCGATAAGCTCGATCAGCTTGGGATTGCTGACAATACCATCGTGATGTATTCGACCGACAACGGCGCGGAGGTCATGAGCTGGCCCGACGGCGGCACGACCCCATTCCGCGGCGAGAAGGACACGAACTTCGAAGGCGGGTGGCGAGTTCCGTGTGCGATCCGGTGGCCGGGAGTCATCAAGGCGGGGACGGTTTCGAATGAACTGTTCTCCCACCAGGACATGCTGCCGACGCTCGCGGCAGCGGCTGGCGAACCCGACATCGTCGAGAAGAAGAAAAAGGGCTACAAGTCGGGGAACAAAACTTTCAAGGTGCACCTCGACGGATTCAACCTGTTGCCGTTCCTCAAGGGGGAAGTCAAGGAGAACCCGCGAAAGGGATTCCTCTACTGGAGCGATGACGGCGATCTGATGGCATTACGTGTCGGCAACTGGAAGTGCACGTTCATGGAGCAGCGCGCCCACGGGTTTGGTGTCTGGGAGGAGCCGCTGGTCGCGAAACGTGTTCCGGATATCTACAACCTGCGAAGCGATCCGTTCGAACGGGCGACCGAAGATGCGAACCTGTTCTACGCCAAGTGGAAAGCGGATCGAGCGTTCCTGCTCGTGCCCGCGCAAGCCATCGTTGGCGATTTCCTGGCAACCTTCAAGGAGTTCCCGCCGAGGCAGCGGCCGGCGAGCTTCAGCATCGACCAAGCGTTGGAGAAGGCGAGGCAGGCGCAGGCCAACATGGAGACCAGCGGCGGCGCAGGGGTGAAGTAAGTGCGACGGGCGGCGATGTTGGATGATCCGGTTGCCGAGTTCTACAGCCGTCATCCGTACCCGCCGCCCGTCGATAACCTCGATCGCGCGTGCGACGAATGGCGCGATCCGAATCGCCACCGGGCCGAGCATTTCCTGCTGTGGCCCGGCCGACCGTACCGAGCGGCGCTCGATATCCTCGTCGCCGGTTGCGGAACCTGGCAGGCCGCCAAGTTCGCGGTCTGCCGCCCAGACGCACGCGTCACCGGCATCGACGTCAGTGCCTCGAGTCTCGAGCATACCGATCGATTGAGGCAGCAATACCAGCTGGCCAATCTCGACACGCGTCAACTGGCGGTCGAGCACGTCGAACAGCTGGAGCGCAGCTTCGATCTGATTGTCTGCACCGGCGTGCTCCACCATCTGGCGGATCCGGACGCAGGCCTGCGCGCGCTTCGAAATGTGTTGAAGCCGGACGGCGCAATCTACTTGATGGTCTACGCGCCATACGGGAGAGCCGGCATTCACATGCTCCAGGAGTATTGCCGAAGACTTGGCATCGGCACGTCAGAGGAGGAGATTCGCGATCTGGTCGCGACACTGGAAGTGCTCCCGCAACACCACCCGCTCGTGCCGGTGCTCCGGGGCTCACGCGATGCGCGACACGCCGATGCGCTCCGCGACGCGCTGCTGAATCCCCGCGATCGTGCGTACTCGGTTCCCGAACTGTTCGACCTCATCGAGCGAAACGGACTGATGTTCGGCCGCTGGTACTGGCAGGCGCCGTACGTGCCGCACTGTGGTGCGGTAGCCGTGACGCCGCATCGTGAAAAGTTGGCCGCGCTCTCTTCCCGAGACCGGGCGACGGCGATGGAGCTGTGGCGCGGGACGATGACGGCGCACAGCGTGATCGTGCATCACGCGGGAGCGCGGGAGTCGAACGCGTTTGATGCCAGTGATGATCACTGGCTGCAATGGGTTCCTGTTCGGCTGCCCTGGACTCAGCTGCTGCAGGAACGGCTTCCGCAGGGTGCCGCGGGTGTACTTCTGAATCGAAGCCACCAGTTCCACGATCTGATCCTCTCGATCGACGAGCGGGACAGAGCGCTGTTCGAACGTATCGATGGACAGCACACGATCCGCGAAATTGTGGAGCAGGCAGCGGAAGACGACCACGGTCGAGCGCGAACGTTCTTCGAGAAACTCTGGTGGTACGACCAGGTGGTGTTCGATACGTCGACAGTGAATCACATCTCCTGAAGAACATTTCCTGATCGTCCAAGATCAACGACCCGCTCGGCAGCCTATCCGCGAACGACGCACAGGGGACCGCGATGAGCGTCATCGCGACTTCCTGTTCAAGCCAGTCAAGCTGCCGTAATCGGCGGCCGTGCCGCCGATTAGAGCGATTTCAAATACTCGACCAGATCCGCCTTTTGAGCGGGGCTCAGATTCAATCCGAAGAGCGAGTTGTAGTGTTCGACGACCGCAGGCAGGTCGGCTGCGCTGCCGTCGTGGAAGTACGGCGCATGCTGGAAGAGACCTCGCAGCGGCGTTGTTCGGTACTGCTTCGTCGCCGATCGGTCGGCATAAGTGGCACTCACGCCCACTTCCGCCGGAGCATGCAGAAACGGAATGCTGCGGTCAGGGCCACTCAGCACGTCGGTCAGATTTGGCTGCTGGTGACAGCTGCTGCACCGGGCCTCGTTGCGAAAGATCTGCTTGCCGCGTGCTGCCGCCTGGCGGTCGAAGCTCCCGGCCGGCGGATCTGGAGTTCGCAAGCTCAATTGGTAATCGAGCAGCGCCGGCAGCTTCGGCGTGACGAGATCCGGCGTTTGCTGGATCGAGATGCCGATTCGTGGATCGCTGAAGCTGCCGTGGCCACCCATCTGGCCGACGCCAACATACGCATTCCAGTACGAGATCGAACCGTCGGCGGTATAGGTCGCGAAGTCGACGCCTCGTAACCCGTAGATTGCCGGGATCACGACTGGCACGGATGGACTGTTGAGCGGAACGATGCTCGTTCCATTGAAGTAGTGATGGCGCGGATCGTACTTGCCAGGTCCCCAGGCCATGAATTCCGTCTTCGTCGCCGCGTCGATCGCCGGCGAGAGCGAGACGATCGCGCCGACATTCAGATCGGTGTTGGCCCAACCATCGAGTCGTTTCCCGATTCCCGCGGCGAACGAGTTGTCCACCGACGAATGGCAGAGCGCGCAGGTGATTCCGACTTGGGTGAGCTGTTTGAATTCGTTGAACGTCCCCTTGACGCCAACGACAGCGTTCAGTCGCAGGAGATCGAGTGTGACCGCTGGATCGTTGAGATCGACGTTGCCCGCCTTGAGAGCGTCGGTCACCGTTGACGGCAGCGCGTCGACGTCGACCTTGAGCCCCACTGCGAGGGCGGTGGCGGGCGAAACCGATGGCAGGACGTCGTGCATTCGCAGCACGTTGGTCCAGAGCTGCTCGTCGCCGAACGTGTCGAAGCGAAAAATCTGTTGCCCGTCGCGAATGTTCAGTGGCCGTTGATCGGATTGCGCAGACCCGGAAATCACGAACGCCACCGCGATCAGGTAAACGAGTGAGCCGGCGCCGATGAGTCGCATCGCTGGAATCTCCTTTCAGTACCCCTCATGGTTCAGAGTGGCAACAAGATGAAAGGTGACAGGAGCGGAGCGGTTCAGGCGGCTGGCGGAGCTTCGAGGTGAACTCTGGCGAGAACCTGTGCGACCACACGATCGCAGCGGGGCCGATAAAAGCGGAACGCGTCGGGTGCAGTCGCGCCGGTTCGCTTCAGCAACAATCGCCGCAGCAGGGCGCGTCCACGTGAGAGTCGAGTCTTGACGACCGCTTCGGAGACACTGAGGCACTCGGCAACCTCCGCCGTGCTCAGCCCCTCCACTTCGCGGAGCATGAATACTTCACGCATCCCGTCGGGAAGTGCGTCGATGGCCCATTCCAGCAATCCGCGCAGCTCACCCGTGAAGGCGCTCCACTCCGGGTTTTCCGCTGGATCGCTCGACATCGACGGCTCCACATTCGACAGCTCGTCGTCGAAGGTCTCATAACGGTTCTGGCGGCGGACACGGGCCAATGCTTCGTTGATGGCGATACGCGTGAGCCAGGTCGGGAATTGAGCCGTGCCGTTGAATTGGTGCAGATGAGTGAAGGCGTTCACATACGCCTGCTGCATCACGTCTTCTGCTTCGTGTTCGTCGCGCACGATCGCTCGGGCGGCCCGATACACTCGCTCGTTGTAGCGCCGCATCAGCAACTCGAACAGCGCCGTTTGTCCAGCCAGGATCTGCTCGATCACATCGACGTCCGTTTCCTCCGGACGGTCGAGGTTCACAGTCGGGTTAGTGCCGGGCATTCTCATTCCAGTATAGAGAGTCGCGAAAACTGAAAAGGTGACATCCAATCAGCGTGCCTGAGCGGCGCATCGGCGCTTGACACGCTTGCGCAAACGTTATCATCTGACTGACGGACCTATGGACGGCAGATCGCTTCCGCGCCCACCATCCGTTGAAGAGACGACCGCGGCCGCTGGATCGCCGACAGGTGCGCTGGCGGCGGCCACGATCTCATTCACGATCTCGTTTGCCGCGTGGGGCCTGATCGGCGGACTCGCGTCGGTTTTCAGCGCACTGTACAGCCTGAGCGCATCGCAGACGGCACTGCTGGTCGCAGTTCCGGTGCTCCTTGGCTCGTTGGCTCGTCTGCCAATGGGCATGTTTACCGATCGATGGGGTGGACGTCTCGTCTTCACCGAGCTCCTGACGTTTTCCGCGTTCGCGGCGTTTCTCGTCACCCTGACCGACAGTTATCGCTCATTGCTTGCCGCGGCTTTCTTCATCGGCATGGCCGGGTCGTCATTTGCGGTCGGAGCCGCATTCGTGTCGCGCTGGACACCGGCAGCGAGACAGGGAACCGCGCTGGGCATTTACGGACTGGGGACAATGGGGCAGTCGCTCGCGGTCTTCGTCGGCCCGGTCATTGCGTCGCGTTTCGGATGGCCGGCCGTGTTTCGTGGCATGAGCGCCGTGCTGCTCGTCTGGGCCGTCGTCTATTTTCTGTTCGCGCGCAATCCGCCTCGCGCCATTCGGCCCGCGAGCGCGGCCGACATGGTGGCGGTCCTCCAGCGCTCACCGAAGGCGTGGCTGCTCGGCACGTTCTACTTTCTCACGTTCGGAGGCTTCGTCGCCTTCTCGATCTATTTGCCGACGCTGTTGCGCGCGCAGTTCGGCCTGGCACCCGCCGACGCCGGGCTCCGCGCCGCTGGTTTCGTGGTGCTGGCGACGCTGATG
>JBPYFA010000515.1:0-15654 GCA_051986585.1 Vicinamibacterales bacterium
GCGAGAGTGAGTGTCGAGCTACCCATGACCAGTTTCCACGTTACCAGTTTCCGGTAAGGGCAAGACTGGAAACTGGAAACTGGACACCGGCAACTGAAACCGGCAACTGATCAGAAACTGATCCCCACGCCCACGCGCACATCGTTAACGTGGTAATCGCCGCCGTTCAACGCGCCAGCGACTCCTGAGGCCAAAATTTTCTTGTAGCGGTACCCCACGTCAATCGCCAGCGGGCCGCTCTGGAACACGACGCCGCCGCCGACGCCGAGGAGCGGATCGGTGTGGTTCAGGAAGCCGAGCCCTTCTTCAATCGCCTGATAGGTCGCGCCACCAAGACCGGTGACGTCGGTGCTGAGGTGTGCCCAGCCGGCGGTCGCCTCACCATATGGACGAATGCTGGAGTGAGGTGAGGCAATCCAACGAACACCTCCCTCGCCGTACCAGGCGCTTACGCGAAGTCCGACCGGCGTGTAATCCAGCAGGTCGAACAGAGGCGGCTTGATGTCGGACATGCGCCCGAACTCGCCGACGACCTGAAGATTTGGAAGCAGCCCGGCGACGACGGTTCCGCCGAATGTGGAGGCAGTGGTCGTTCCACCAAGGAATTGGGTCGACGATGTCCCGAAGGTGATGCCGCCAAAGCCTTGAATCGCCCGATTGGTCGTCTGCGCGCGTGCGGTCGACGCCACCGAGCACACCGCGAGTACGGTTGCCGCAACAAACAGCCTGTGCATGATTGGAGACACTCCGACGCTGGCACTAACTCAGCCAGCAAAGGGAATGCCACGACAGGATGGCTGAAAACGGAGGTAAATCATCAGCGTGAGAGGCGGCGCCGGCCTGCCTGGTAGACAGCTCTGCCTAAGAGCAAAGTCACACTCGCCTGCGAAGTGGCGCGGTCCCGCGCCTCGTCACAACACGCTTGTCCCGTTCTCAACAGCTGGACTACTCTCGCGATGTTTCCGTTGACTGCATCAGGAGATCGACTCATGAAATTGGCTATCGCGATGGCGACCGCCGCGTCCATTGTTTCGGCCGGCCGCACCGATCTCGCGCTCGTGGCCGCAACGGCGGCGCAAGCGTCAAATCCGGCGGCGGCGAATGGACGGCTGAATGTCCCGATCGTTTACTACAAGCTGCCGAACGGCCTGAAGGTCGTGCTCTCGCGGGATACGACCAGCCCGACGGCTTGCATCGCGATTTACTACAACATCGGCTTCCGTAACGAGCCCAAGGATCGCACCGGTTTCGCACATCTCTTCGAACACATGATGTTCCAGGGCTCGGCGAACCTGGGGAAGATGGCGTTCATCCGCCTGGTGGAGTCGAACGGCGGCCTGTTGAACGGATCGACGCGGTTCGATTTCACCAACTACTTCCAGGTGGTGCCATCGAACGTGCTCGAGCCGATCCTCTGGGGTGAAGCGGATCGGATGCGATCGCTCGATATCGACCTGGAGAACCTGAAGAACCAGCAGGAAGTCGTCAAGAACGAAGTGAAGGTCAACGTGCTGAACCAGCCGTATGGCGGCTTTCCGTGGATCGATTTGCCGATGACGGCGAACGAGAACTGGTTCAACGCGCATAACTTCTACGGCGACCTTGCACATCTCGACGCGGCGACGGTCGATGAAGTCCGCGCGTTTTTCAAGACCTACTACGCGCCCAACAACGCGGCCCTCGTCGTCACCGGCGACTTCTCGCAGGACGAGGTGAAGACCTGGATCGAGAAGTACTTCGGTAACATCCCGTCGGCAAAGCTTCCACCAGCACCGGATCTGAAAGAGCCGCGCCAGGAGAAGGAGAAACGAGTCGGTCGGACGGATCCTCTGGCCAACCGGCCTGCTCTCGGCATTGGGTATCACACGCCGGATCGACTGACACCGGAGTGGTATGCGTTCGGCCTGCTGGACGAGGCGCTGGCGCAAGGATCCGATTCGCTGTTATACGACGAGCTGGTACGGAAGAAAGGGCTTACCGGTGGCGTCAATGCCGGCATCAATTTTGGTCTCGGCAACATGTTCGATTACAGCGGACCGATGCTGTGGATCGCGCAGTTCTTCCACGACTCGTCGGTCTCGTCGGATGCGATGCTGGCTGCGATCGACACCATCCTCGACAAGGTGAGAAAGGACGGCCTCGACCAGTCCGCGCTCGACCGCGCGCGGGTGAAGATGCGCTCGGACCTGTACTCCAATCTCGAGCAGTTCGTCGGTTTCGGCCGCGCCAACCTGCTCGCCTCATTCGCCTTGTTCGACGACGACCCCTCACGAATCAACCAGCTGGAAGACGGATTCGCCAAGGTGACCCCGGCGCTCGTGCAAAAGACGGCGGAGGAATACTTGAGACCTGGGAACCGCACCGTTTACGTGATTACACCGGGCAAGACTGGCGCGCCCGATCAGAAGGAGGCGCGATGAAATCGTTCATCCTCGTAGCGATTGCGGCGCTGGTCGGTGCTCAGGCGGCAACCCAGCAGAAGCCACCGGCCGCGGGGCCGCCAAAGGACTTCGCGCTTCCTGCCGCGCGCCGGTTCACCCTCACGAACGGGCTGCCAGTGACGATGGTGCCGTTTGGACAAGTGCCAAAGGCCGCCATTCGTCTCGTCGTCGCCGCCGGCAACGTCTATGAAGGCAAGGACGAGATCTGGCTCGCCGATACGACCGGGAGCCTGATGCGGGAAGGCACGACGACCGAGAGCGCCGATGCGGTGGCTCGATCGTTCGCGAGCATGGGCGGCGAACTCGGAATCTCGGTCGGGCCGGACACCACGTCGGTATCGACAGAGGTGCTCTCCGAACGCGCGGCCGACGCGGTGCGCAAGCTGGCGGACGTCGTTCAGCATCCGAAGCTGCCGGACACTGAGCTGGAGCGCGTCAAAGGCAACCTCCTTCGCAACCTGGCGATCCAGAAAAGCTCTCCGCAGGCGCTCGCGCAGGAGAAGTTCCTGCAGCTGCTGTACGGCGACCACTCGTACGGGCGCGTGTTTCCGACCGAAGCGATGTTGAAAAGCTACACGCTCGATCAGGTGCGGGGCTTCTACGCCAATCACTACGGTGCTCCGCGGGCGCGGCTTTACGTGGCCGGCGTCTACGATGCCTCGGCCGTCGAGAGCGCCATCAAGCAGGCATTCGAGGGCTGGGCAGGCGCGAGGGCGTCCGAGCCTCCGTCGGTGCCGCCGTCGAAAGGACGGCAGTTCGCGCTGATCGACCGCGCGGATGCGCCGCAGTCGACCGTCATGGTCGGCCTGCGCGTGCCAACCGCATCGCACAAAGATTGGGTCGCACTCGAGGTGACCGACGCGCTGCTCGGTGGCGCGTTCGGCTCGCGAATCACGACCAACATCCGAGAGCTGAAGGGCTACACCTACTCGCCGTTCAGCCAGCTCGAATCGCACCCGGGACAGGCTGACTGGGTCGAGACGGCTGACGTAACGACCAACGTGACCGGCGCCTCGTTGAAGGAGATCTTCTTCGAGATCGACAAGCTTCGAAAAGAAGCTCCGTCAGCGGCGGAACTGCGCGGCATTCAGAACAATCTCGCCGGCATCTTCGTCGTGCAGAACGCCTCGCGCAACGGCGTCATCGGCCGGCTCGCGTTCGTCGACCAGCACAAACTCGGACCGGACTATCTCACCAATTACGTCAAGCGGGTCATGGCGGTGACGCCTGAAGACGTTCGGCGCATCGCCAGCGAATATTTGACGCCCGACAAGATGGCCCTCGTTGTCGTTGGCGATGAGAAGACGGTGAAACCGCAAGTCACGCAGTGGGCGCAATGAACATTGTTCATTAGCGTATGCTCTGCTCCGGCAGCTCCTTCTTGATGCCGGCATCAATCGGCATCTTGTCGTTGGCCGGCGAGAGGCCGGTGGCCTGCATCAGGCGCGTCAGCTCGCTCTTCAATTGCTCGAGGATGGGGGCTGATGCCGGATCGGCGATGAGGTTCTTGTTCTCCTCGGGATCGCGGCGGAGGTCGTACAACTCCGCCATGTGCCGATCCGGTCCGCCGTCTCCGTGTGGATAGTGAATGTATTTCCAATCCTCGGTGCGAACAGCACGGACGTTTGGAGTGTAGGGAAACTCCGCCTCGTAGTTGTAGTAATAGAACCAGCTCTTGCGCCAGCCAGGATCGCCGGACTTGACGAGCGTCACCCACGAGCGGCCGTCGATGTTCTGAAGGGGCGGTGTTCCAGCCAGCTCCAGCAGGCTCGGCGCCATGTCGACCGTGAGCACTTGCTGGTCGATCGTTTTCCCCTGTCTGGTCAGCCCCGGATACCGAACCGCCATTGGAATTCGGATGCTGGGTTCATGGGCGGTGCGCTTGTCCACCATGCCGTGCTCACCCTGCAGAAGGCCGTTGTCGCCGACAAACACGATGATGGTGTGGTCCAACTGACCGGTCTCCTCGAGCCACGTCCGTAATCGGGCGACGCTTTCATCGACGCTGAGGATCGTGCCCCAGTAAGCGTGGACCATATTCTCGAAGTCCTTGACCGCCTCGGGTCTGTCGTCGGGAAATTTCTTACGCCACTCGAAGAGCGGTCCATAGATGCCGTGCCAGGTGTACATGCGCTGCTTGATCCACTCCGGCTTGTCCTGCAGCGAGAACGCACTCGCCGGATACGGCACCCGCACGTCGTCGAATGTGTGGGCGTATTTCGGCTCCGGCGTGTAGAAGCTGTGTGGCGCCTTGTGGCCGAGCATCATCAGCCACGGCTTGCCATCATGACCGCGCTTCAACCACTCGAGTGCGATATCGGTGACTGCGGTCGTGTAATACCCCTTTACCAGTTCGCGCCGCTGGCCGTTGAAGTTGAACTCGTTGTCGTAGTACTTCCCCTGCCCCTTGTGAGTCACAAAGTAATCGAATCCGGGCCGAGGCTCATCGTTGTTCTCGCCCATGTGGTACTTGCCGACGTACGCCGTGGCATACCCGACTCGTTGCAGCGCCTTCGGAAAGCTGTCGAGGGCGGACGGAAACTCGGTGAAATTATTGGTCACGCCATGACGATGAGCGTAGAGGCCGCTCAGCAGCGACGCCCGGCTCGGCGAGCACAAGGATGTCGTGCTGAAGGCGTTCCTGAAATTGACGCCTTCGAGCGCGATCCGATCGATGTTCGGTGTCTTCAGGTTCGGATGCCCGGCATAGCCGACCGTATCCCACCTGAGATCGTCCAGGAGGATGAACAGGATATTTGGGTGTCGCGCTGCAGGTTGGCTGGCCTCCCGCCGGCAACCGGCCAACGTCAGCAATCCAGCGACTGCGATTCCCAGTACGATCGATCGGCGCGCGTGCATCTCGGCTCGTCCTCCGGCACGCGGAGATCATAGTCGCGAATGCACCGCAATTCACGGTCAGGCGCGGCCGCCTCAACTACTCCCGATCCAAGCCGCCGAATGCCGGCAGGACCGGACTTCCATAATCGGTCTGGCCGGGATTGACGGCCCCACTCGGAACCTCGTCACGATCCATTTCCGACATGCCCACGGCAGCTTTCGCGCCGTGGCGCCCGCCGGGAATCAAGGTGTCGTCCTTTGCTCGGGGCTCCGACTGGACGTGAGGTTCATTCTCAGGCGCTTTCGTCGCCGAATAATCTGCAGTGTTCGAGTTCTCGGCTGTGTCGTCGGTCGCCATGGTTCACCTCCACTTGATGCACCAGCAACTTCCTTTCCCGACTACGGCATCGGTGCGATGGGGTGCGCCAGTGAACCGGCGTCGTCTGCTTGGTGCTGCCGAACTCAGCCGGTCGCGATCGCACACGATCTTTCCATTGTTCCACCCTTCACGCGCGTGATATATCTGCCCCGAACTTCCGCACAACCCATGCGCGCACTGCCCGATTTTTCACGGGCGGCCATGTCGATCTCGGCTGCGGAAGAACCTCGATGGGGCTTCCATGGGACGACCATTCCTCGCCGTCGGCGCGGCGGCCATGCTTGCTGTCGGTTACGCCTCCGCCGCGAACGCACAATATTTCGGCCGCAACAAAGTTCACTACGACCACTCTGAGGTGCGGGTTCTCGCCACCGAACACTTCGACCTCTACTATCCAAGCGAAGATCTTCCGGCGGCGTTGACCGCCGGCCGCCTCGCCGAGCGTTGGTATGTGCGCCTGTCGAAGACGTTCCAACACACATTGAAGGGACGGCAGCCGCTGATCCTCTATGCGAGCCACCGCACGTTCGAGCAGACGAATGTCTGGTCGGGTCTGATCGACGAACGCACCGGCGGCTTTACCGAATCAAGAAAGCGGCGCATTGTCATCCCGTTCGCGTCGACGCTTGCGGAAACGGATCATGTGCTCGGCCACGAGATCGTGCACGCCTTTCAGTACGACATCGCCGACGAATCGAAGTCGCCGCTCGAGGTTCCTCTCTGGTTCATCGAAGGCATGGCCGAGTATCTGTCCCTCGGAGATGACGACCGGCTGACCGAGATGTGGATGCGTGACGCGGCGGCGAGAGAAAAGCTGCCAACCATCAGCGACCTGTCTTCGCCTCGATTCTTCCCGTATAGATGGGGTGCGGCGTTGTGGTCGTATCTGGCTCAGACCTACGGCGCGGACCTGCCGTCGCGCGCCCTGCGCGCGAAGCGGGACGTTCGGCGAAGGCTCGAGAGCCTGACCGGTCAGTCGCTCGGCCAGCTCACCTCGGAGTGGCATCGATCGATCCAGGATGCCTATGGCGGCGCGCGCTCGGCGACACCCGTTAGCGCACCAGTCATCTCGACCGCTCACGGTGGCGGCCGGATGAATCTTGCCGCGTCTTTGAGCCCGGACGGGCGGCGGATGATCTACTTCTCGGAGCGGGATCAGCTCTCAGTCGATCTCTTTCTTGCTGACG
Organism: Vicinamibacterales bacterium; assembly: GCA_051986585.1. Classification (GTDB taxonomy): domain Bacteria; phylum Acidobacteriota; class Vicinamibacteria; order Vicinamibacterales; family 2-12-FULL-66-21; genus JALZOC01. The sequence goes on from JBPYFA010000515.1 coordinate 6,846, forward strand.
CGCAGAGCGGAACGGTGCTGCGAAAGCTGATCACGACGGCGGCCAATCCCGGCTTCGACAGCCTGCAGTATCTGCATTCGGCAGGCGTATGGGATCTCGCCGGCGGCCGTTTCGCACTGGCGACGATCCGCGATGGCCGGCCGGCGCTGGTGCTGATCGACGTTGATGGCACGTCGCCGCCGCGCGACGTGAAACTCTCGGCCGTCGACGAAGTCTACAGCCCGGCCTGGTCGCCCGACGGCAACTCAATCGCGTTTGCCGCCTTGACCGGAGGCACGACTGATCTATTCGTGATCGACTTGCGAACCGATCGGGTCCGCCGCCTCACCAACGATCAGTTTGCCGACATCCAGCCGGCATGGTCGCCTGACGGGCGAACGATTGCCTTTGCAACCGATCGCTTTTCGACCAGTCTTGGCGATCTGCGCTGGGGAGCGTTGCAAGTTGGACTGCTTGACGTGGAAACGGGGTGGATCTCGCCAATGGGCGCCGCCGACGTGACCGCGCAACGCGATCCGGCCTGGTCGCCCGATGGATCCAACATCTTCTTCGTCGGCGACGCCGGGCACATCAGCAACGTCTTTCGATTTGATCGGGCCAGTGGCCGCGTCTTCCAGGTGACTGATGCCGACACTGGCGTAAGCGGCGTCACGCGGTTGAGCCCTGCGCTTTCGGTCGCCGCAACAGGCGGCACCGTCGCGTATAGCCTGTTCAAGGAAGGCGGCTACGAAATCCACACGATTGCGGCAGCCGAGGCACGGGCGGGACGCCCGTATTTGCCGTCTGAGACCAGTGCCGCTGTTTCCGGCGCTGCGACCGATGCTGAGGCGGAGAACACGCCGGTTCCGAAGCTGCCGCAGATCGTCGATCCAAACGGCCAGGCTGACGTGCGGAAGTACCGGCCGCGGCTCGGTCTCGAAGCGTTCGGCATGCCCTACTTCTCCGCCGGCGGCGGCGCATTCGGCGGATCGGTGCAAGGCGGAGTGTCGTTTCTGTTGGGCGATCTGTTGGGCGACCGTCAGTTGTTCACGGCGGTTCACGTGAGCAGCCAGTTTGACGAGTCAGCCTTCAGCACGACCTATCTCGATCGCGGGTCCCGCTGGAATTGGGGACTCGCCTTCGGCCAGGTTCCGCAAGTCGGCTATTCGCTATCCCCGGTTTCGCCCGGTGATGACGGAAGCGAGACGCTGGTGCGTACTCGAGCGCGGCGCGTGTGGACCGAGCGCACAATGGCGGCGTTTGTCGGCTATCCCTTGAATCGCTGGCGGCGCATCGAGTTCAGCGTTGGCGCGCGACAGAATCTCGTGACCAGCGAAGCGACAACGGATGTGGTTTCGACCGTGACCAAACGGCTGGTCGAAAGCCGCCCGGTCGACGAACCACGGGTCCAGCCACTGACGGTCGCCGGTTTTTCCGCGGCCCTCGTCGGCGACACGGCGGTGTGGGGTGGCACCGGGCCGATCCTTGGCAGCCGTTATCGTTTTCAGCTCTCGCCGGTGTGGGGCGGCGCCTCGTACGTCGACATGCTGGCTGACTATCGTCGATACGTCATGCCGGTCCGGCCGTACACGATCGCATTTCGGGTCGTGCAGTCGGCGCGTTACGGTTCCGGCAGCAACGATCCGCGGCTGCTCGATACCTATCTTGGATCGTCGTGGCTCGTGCGGGGATACAGCCCCAGCCGGGTCGCCGGCACGTCGTGTACCGACGGGCAGTGTCCGGCGCTCGACAATTTGCTCGGCACCGGCGTGCTCGTCGCCAAGCTCGAGGTTCGTGCGCCGTTGCTCAGCCTTTTCAGCTCTCGATTGCATTACGGAACGATTCCGCTTGATGTGTTTGGGTTCGCCGATGCGGGTACGACGTGGGGCGGAGCCGGCGGACCGCTCACGCTCGATACGATGTCGCACTCATTGATACGAAGCGTCGGAGGCGGCATTCGCGCCAACGTGGTGGGGATGGTATTCGACCTGGCGGCCGAGCATGCGCTCGACCTGCATTTACAGGGGTGGCGGTTTGCGGTGAACCTGAGGCCGGGGTTCTAGACAATCCCAGAGAAGTTGCTCGCGACGAGCGGCACCGTGATCTCCCTTTCGCCGGCGCGCGTTCGCTGCGAATCGTACGGCTTCGGTTCCAGAAGTGCCACCACGAGAATGATCGTAAACGCGATGACGGCACCGACCGTGATCGCGATCCAGATCTTCATCCCGAAGTTGCTGTGCATGTGACTCCGTGCATCCTCTGCTCACACGATGCAAGCACGATTCCGCCAGCGCGGTCCTGCGGGGACTCGAACTCATGCGGCGGTCACACGGATCTCAATGACCGCGATTCAGCTGCGATTGGCGTTGAACAGGTGGTTGACGAGGTCGGTTGCCCGGCTCTCGAGGCGCCGCTCGAGCTCGTCGAATCGCTTCTTCATGTCGCGTCGGATGGCGCGTGCGCAGATGAAGAAGCTGACGTTGAGGCCGATGAGGCCGAGGAACAACAGAGAGACGATCAGCCAGGGTGCCATGACTCGATAACTTGACTTAAAAGTCTACGCTGACCGACGGCCATTATCCATCACACCCCTGCACGCGAATATCCGCCTTAGCTATTTGCACCTCCCCCCGCGTCCGGCGCGATTCGGACCCGTATCGCACGCACGCCGATTCCGAAGACCCTTCGCCAAACCGAGAGAAAGCGAACCCGAAGGGAAACCCATCTCAGCCAGGACAGAGATCTGGCAATTCCACGGGGCCAGATTCTTGCAGTCCGCGCGCAGAGCAAGTCACTGCGAACCATTCGAACAGCGAACCCATACGATTCTTATGGCCAAATCCACCACCCGTCGAGCAACCAAACCGAAGCCAGCCAGCCCTAAGCCAGCGTCACGTAACAGCCGCGCGACCGTGAGCGGACCGGCGAAACCGTCCGCGGCTCCTTCACCGACCGCGTCGGTTGACGATCTCTCGGCGAAGTACGCCGGTACGCAGCTCGTGGCCAGCGCGATGCCTCACAACGCCAACAAGCCGAGCGAATTCGACCGCGGGAAGGTTCCGCAGGCCGAGCGCGGGCAGTTCGTCGTCCCGCGCGATCCGATCGTCGGCGCCAGCACCGTTACGGAGATGAACGGCTCGGAAAAAACCGGGAGTGGCGGTCCGCCGATCGGACAGAACAAAACCATCGCGCCGCTCGATCGCGTGCGCGCCGACTCGACCGAACGGGTACTCACGACCAATCAGGCCGTGCCGGTCGCTGACAACCAGAATTCGCTTAAAGCCGGCCTGCGCGGCCCGACGCTGCTCGAAGACTTCATTCTGCGGGAAAAGATCACGCACTTCGACCACGAGCGCATCCCCGAGCGGATCGTCCACGCGCGCGGGTCGGCGGCGCATGGCTACTTCGAATGTTACAAACCGCTGACCGACCTGACCCGGGCGTCGATCTTCGCAGCCGAGGGCAAGCGCACGCCGGTGTTCGTGCGGTTCTCCACCGTCATCGGCGAGCGCGGATCGACCGACACCGCGCGCGACGTGCGCGGCTTTGCCGTCAAGTTCTACACCGACGAGGGCAACTGGGACCTGGTCGGTAACAACATCCCGGTGTTCTTCATCCAGGACGCGATGAAGTTTCCCGACCTGGTGCATGCCGCCAAACCCGAGCCGCACTTCGCCATGCCGCAGGCCGCTACCGCGCACGATACCTTCTGGGACTTTGCCTCGCTCATGCCAGAGATCACCCACATGCTGATGTGGGCGATGTCCGACCGCGCGATTCCACGCAGCTACCGGACGATGCAAGGTTTCGGCGTCCACACATTCCGATTTGTGAACGAGGCGAACCAATCAAAATTTGTGAAGTTCCACTGGTCGCCGCTTGCCGGCACCCACTCGCTCGTGTGGGACGAAGCGGTAAAAATCTCCGGCGCCGATCCGGACTTCCATCGCCGTGATCTCTGGGAAGCCATCGAAGCCGGCGCCTACCCTGAGTACGAGCTTGGCGTTCAGATTTTCACCGAACAGCAGGCGGACCGGTTCACCTTCGACATCCTCGACCCGACCAAGATCGTGCCCGAGGAGCTCGTGCCCGTCCGGCCGATCGGGCGGCTGGTGCTGAACCGAAATCCGGACAACTTCTTCGCCGAAACCGAGCAGGTCGCATTCTGTACCGCTCACGTGGTCCCGGGGATCGACTTCACCAACGATCCGCTTCTGATGGGACGCATTCATTCGTACGTGGACACTCAGATCTCCCGCCTCGGCGGACCGAACTTCCACGAGATCCCGATCAACGCGCCGGTCGCGCAGGTGCACAACAATCAGCGCGACGGCATGCACCGGCAGACGCTCAACCGCGGGCGTGTATCGTACGAGCCGAACTCGCTTGGAGGCGGCTGTCCATTCCAGGCAGGCCGCACCGGCTTTGTGTCGTTCCCGCAACCGGCGGAAGCCGATGACCGGAAAGTGCGCGGCAAGCCGGAACGCTTCGCCGATCACTACACGCAGGCGACGCTCTTCTGGAACAGCCAGAGCGACGTCGAGAAGAACCACATCGTCAACGCGTTTCGGTTCGAGCTCTCGCGCGTGCAGGTGCCCGCCGTTCGCGAGCGCATGGTCTCGGGCCTGATGAACGTCGACGCTGCGTTGGCGCGCCGTGTGGCGGAAGGGCTTGGGATGCGCGACCTGCCGCAGCCGATGCCGAAGGTGCTGCAGAAGAAGATCACGCCGGAAGTGCGCGAATCACGGCCGCTGTCGCTGTTCGCGCGGCCAGGCGATGGTCACATTCGCGGCCGCCGCGTGGCGATCATCATCTCGGACGGAGCGGACGGCCAGCAGCTCTGCGCCCTCACCTCGCGTCTGACCGCCGAGGGTGCGGTGCCGCGGTTCCTCGGCTCGCGGCTTGGAGTGGTGCGATCGACAAGCGGCGATCCGATCGAGATCGACTCGACCGTCGAAGCGATGCCGTCGGTGTTGTGGGATGGCGTCGTGGTCGCGCCAGGTCGCGAGTCGGCCGCGATGCTCGCGAGCGACGGCAAGGCGCTCGAATTCGTCAAGGATCAGTACCGCCATTGCAAGCCAATGCTCGCGCTCGGGTCGGCAACCGAGCTGCTGACGAAGGCGAACATTCCGCCGCGACTCGCGAACGGGAACCCGGATCCTGGGCTACTCGCGTTTGACGCCGTGGACGATCGAGCGGCCGAGGCGTTCATCAAGGCACTGGCACGCCACCGCCATTTCGAGCGGGAGACCGACCCGCCGCTCGTGTAGCGAGCGGCACGCGCTTGTCGCCACGATCGCGATCTGCAATACACCGAATGCGAGGTGGTCCTCAGCTGTCGCTTGTGGCAACGGAGGTTCAACGCTCAATCGCCGGTGAGCGAGGTGCTGCTATAGTCCCAGCATGGCTAATCCGCTGCGCTGGCGCGGGCACGAAGTCTCGCGGCTGGAGGGGTTCAGCGACACGGTGTTCGCGTTTGCGCTGACGCTGCTCGTCGTCTCGCTCGAGGTGCCGCAAACGGTTCACGAGCTGATGGACGTCATGCGCGGCTTCCTGCCCTTCGCGTGCAGCTTCACGTTGCTGATCTGGATCTGGCATCAGCACAATCTGTTTTTCCGCCGTTTCGGCATGCAGGATGGCTTGACCGTCGCGCTCAACGCCGCCATCCTGTTCGTCGTCTTGTTTTACGTGTACCCGCTCAAGTTCATGTTCAATACGATGTTCGGCGGATTCGGTCTGCTGAGGATTGCCGATCCTGAGCTGACGAGCCGGTCGATCCGAGCGGTCTTCGTGATCTACGGTGTCGGCTTCGTCGTGCTGTTCCTCCTGTTCGCGGCACTCTATCGGCACGCGCTTCGGCATCAGACATCCCTTCAGCTCACCGCCCTCGAGGTATTTGACGCAAAGGCCGCCATTCGCGAACACCTCGTCAACGTGTGCGTCGGATTGTGCTCGATCATCGCGGCGGTCCTGCTTCCGCCACGCCAGGTCGGATTCGCCGGGTTCCTGTATATGGCGCTCGGGCCGGCGCAGGGCCTCCACGGATGGCGCAGCGGACGCCGCCGCAGAGCACTCGAGCAATCACAAGAGACCGCGGCAGCCGCACAATAGGTCCGCCATCGTCACCAGAGGCATCCACCGGCGTTCGTGCCGCGACGTCGGTGCTCACGGATGACGACGTACTTCCGGCTAACCCGCGACGTTAGTCCTTCCCCAGCGCGCCTTTCGACGCGCACGCTTCGGAAATCCCCTCACTACTCCCAGAAGGCCCGGCTCAACTGTTGCTTCATGCCGAGGCAATGGACACTCAGAGCTGCCCGAATTGCAGGAGCCGCGAGATCACGACGGCACTCACCATCGGGCGCTTTGCGTATTTGAGATGCGCGGAGTGCGCCACCGTGTGGGCAATCGCCGATCGACGCGACACTCTGCTTCGTCCAATACTGCGAACCGATTACAAGATCGAGCGCCGCCGCGCGCGACAGTCTCCTGCAATCTCCCACTAACGCCCGGCCGGCCGCGGTGCATGGGCAGTTGTCTGCAAATTGAAGCGACGATGCGGTAGCTGCGTTCGAAACGCCTGTCAATCGATGGGCAGCCCACGACGAACGGAAATCCGCGCGTGCCAGCAGCTCCCACCGTTAGCTCGTCAGCAGGAGTTTGACACTCACCCGGGACGGCGGTAACTTACCTCTCGACACACGAGAGGATGATGCCCAAAACAGAATACCTGCAAGGCGCACTCGACCTGCTGATTCTGCAGACGCTCGCGGCCGGTCCGAACCACGGCTGGGGCATCCAGCAGCGAATCCAGCAGATCTCCCGAGAAGCGCTGAGCGTGAGCCAGGGATCACTCTACCCCGCGCTGCATCGGCTCGAAGCGGCCGGGTTCCTCACCTCCGAGATGACCGCGTCCGAGAACAATCGTCGCGCGCGCATGTATACGCTGACGGCGGCAGGTCGCCGTCGACTCTCGGAAGAGACGGACGACTGGCGCGAATTCTCTCTGGCGATTCGCCGCGTCCTGCAGGCGGGATGAGAGGCTGATCATGAACGTGCCGACGTGGCTGCGCGCGCTGTTACAGCGCCGGCGGGCGCACAGCGAACTGGACGAGGAATTGACCTTCCATCTGGAGATGGAAACCGAGAAGAACGTCGCCCGCGGTATGACACAGGCCGCCGCGCGTCAGGCCGCCCTTGCCGCCTTCGGCGGCGTCGTGCAGACGAAGGAAATGGTGCACGAAGTGAGGACGATGCGAATCGAGTCAGTGTGGCAGGACCTGAGGCACGGCGGACGGACGCTGGTTGCGCATCCCGGATTTACGATCACCGCGGCTGGCATGTTGGCACTCGCCATCGGAATCACGACCGCGATGTTCACCATCGTGGACTCGTTGATCCTGCGACCCGTGCCGTTCCGCAATCCCGAACAGCTCGCATATCTCTGGATGGGGAACGATCGTGGCGGACGCATGACGGTGAGCCCCGGCGTCATTCGGGCATGGCGCGAGAGTCCCGCGTTTCAAGCCGCCGAATCGGCGATGCCGGAAACGGCGCTGCTCGAGACGGGAGAAACCGTCGTCACGCGCGGAATGGCGATCGTTACTCCGGGCGTGTTCGACCTCCTCGGAGGTGTGCGGCCGATTCAAGGGCGTTTGTTCGCCGCAGCGGAGGGCGGTGCCGGCCAGAACGACCGGGTGCTCGTGTCGGAGACAGTCTGGCGAACGCTGTATGCGTCGGATCCTGGCTTCGTGGGCAGAACCATTACCGTGAACGGCGAGCGCCTGACGGTGATCGGCATCCTGCCGGCGGATTTTCGCTTCCCATCCGCCGACACAGTGTTGTGGAAGCCCACGAACCTGGCGAGTCGGCCGCAGGAACTGGCGCGCGCGTATGTGCGCTTCGCCTCCGCGATGCCGCGGGCGGAGGCACTACGTCTGGCGACCGATGCCGCACGGGCGGCTGATGCCGCAAACGCGTCGCTGCGCCCGTGGGTCTACACGTTGGCCGGCGCAGACGATGAATACACCCGTCGCGCAGTTCCGCTGCTCGCTGGTGGTGTTGGCCTCGTCTTCCTGGTTCTCTGTGCCAATGTCTGTGGTCTCCTGCTGGCGCGATTGACGATGCGTCGGCGAGAGTTCAGCATGCGCGCCGCGCTTGGCGCGTCCCGCGGCCGCCTCGTCCGCCAGGCGCTGATCGAAAGTTCTGTGCTCGGAGTCATCGGCGTCATCGTCGGCGCCGCAATCGCGTGGGCACTCGTATCGGTGGCACGCGCGCTGATCCCAGAGCAGATGCTGCTGCAGACACTGAATCCGCTCAACCTCGATGCCCGCGCGCTCGCAGCGACGTCGGTGGCAGGCTTGATCGCCACACTCGCCTCCGCGCTGGTGCCGGCATGGCTCGGTACGCGTGTGGACGCCGGCGATTCGCTTCGCGTGGTCGATCGCGGCAGCACCGAGACACGCCATGCGCGGACGCTGACGCGTGGGGTGTTGGTAGCGGAAGTTGCCTTTGCCTGCACGCTCCTGGTCGGGGCGACGTTGCTGACGCGGTCCTTTATCAACCTCGCGCGCGCCGACCGCGGTCTCGTGACCTCCGGCGTGACGACGCTGTGGCTGTCGCTGGGGCCCACCGTTTCGAATGACGCGGCAGCCCGGCTTGCGCTCACCAGGACGCTCGAGGATGAACTTCGCCGCCTTCCCGGTGCGAAGCAGGTTGCGTGGTCCTACGGATTGCCACCCGGCGGCGGCATGACCTCGTTTGGCGATTGGATCTCGGACGCGCCGGGAGTTCCCGCCCTGAACCTCGTCCTCGATCGGTATGTGGTGAG
>JBPYFA010000516.1:0-7727 GCA_051986585.1 Vicinamibacterales bacterium
GGCCTGTGAGACGGGAGCGGATGCGTTCTGATTCTGGTCTCGCCCGCCGCAGCCGGCCGCAGCGATGATCACAAGAGCGAGCGATGCCAGGGCGACGACATCTCGCGTGTTCATGACCAACCTCCTATTTCCCCTCTCCGGGACTCTGTCCTTCCCCCGCGAAGGGCTTCCGCAGTCTGTCACCGGTTGGTAGAAAGGCGAACGAGATTCCGACCATGAATCGCATCTTCGCGACCGTGGGCGGGCTTGCCAGCAGTTCGGCGTTTTCGGTTTCCGATCCTTCGGCGACTCCTGATGGCAGCGTCGTGATCTGATTCAGGCTGACGCCTCCCATCAGCGTCGCCACACGACCCATCCGCCATCCGAGGCCACCGAAGTACGAAACCTTCTGATCGGTTTCGACGCTGATCCCGAACGTGGGAGCCACCGTGCGGAAAAAGCCGGTGCTTCGATAGAGATGAACGAACGCGCCGGCGTTGGCGATCGCATCAGCCTCGTTGTCCTTGTCCCGCGTCACAATCTTCACCGTCTCTGAGCCCGCCTTCGGTGCGAGGAAATACCGCCGATCGCCAGGCGCGGAGAATGCGAATCCGCCTGAGACGCTGTAGTTCCACTCGTCGGTCGTGACTGATACGACGAACCGCGCGTCACGCAGCTCCACTTCCGTTGCCGTATATCTCTTGCCTTCTGCTTCGAAGGTGTTCGGGTCGATTCGCCTGATGTTCCTTGGCTGCGGGGCCGCTGCCGTCGCGGCGCCCTCTTCGGTATAGATCGCGCAGGCCGCACCAGCCTTGGCCGTGACATCGACGATATAGCCGCCGTACCGTTGCTCGTGTTTGGTTGGGCCGATCGCTTTGTCCGCCAAAGGCTTTGGCGGCGGATTGGCCGCCGCTGCATGTCGCTCCGATGGGGGTTGTTCAGGTGCCTTCAGGATGCCGCGAATCGTGTAATTGAATTGGTCCTCGCACGTTCGCTGAATGACGACGCTGAATGCCTCACCGTCGTTCAGCGTGAGCGCGACCGATCGTTCCGCGGGTGGCTGACCGATGCTGGTGTCGTAGTGATCGAATGTCGCAGTCGCGATTGATGGATTCTGCGGCCTCGCGAGCGCGACCGCGGGGCAGACGACTGCGGCGACAAGGATGGACGTCGACACCATCCGCATGCTGGACCCTCCCTACAGGAGGGAAACGTCGGATCTGAAGAAACCGTACACGAGCTTGCCGATGGGAAGGATCTTCCCTGGATATCAGGTCACAACCGCCGGGTCGCCAGCCTACTTCTTGCTTTTCCGTGCGTCGGCAGCTGCCCGGCGCGCGGCCGCCTCTTTCTCTTTCAACTTTGCAATGCTGGCAATCAACGTCTCGGGTACCGGCTCGGAGAGAGGGAACTTGATCGTTCCCTTCTCGTTGACCTCGTACGATGCGGACGACGATTTCAGAGAGGCAACGAGTCGCGCGTTGACCGGGTAGAGAGAGTAGTGTTCACGCCACCCGGCGAAGAAGAGCGCGACGTAGCCGTGCACCCGGTATGCGGGGATGCCGTACGAGATCACTTCTTCGGCATCGGGCAAGGCTTTCCGGATTGCGTTGCGAACACTCTTCAGTGCTCGCTGTGAGGCTTTTGGCTGGGCGGCGATGTAGTCCACAACTGACTTCGATCGACTCTTGGTCATGGGTCTCCTCGCTCGGCATTGTTGACCTGATATTACAGACCCTCCGGCGTATTCTTGAATGTGTGGGCACCGTTGCTCCTCCCGGCCGGCTCGTCGATGTCGGCGGGTTCCGCTTGCACATTCACGGTACCGGCGACGGATCGCCGACCGTCATTCTCGATGCAGCGCTGGGGGCCTCGTCGGTCAGCTGGTCGCTGGTTCAACCCGAGCTGGCCAAGGTGACCCGCGTGTGCAGCTACGATCGCGCCGGGTTCGGCTGGAGCGATCGGGGGCCGATGCCGCGCAGCGCGGGTCGCATCGCCGATGAATTGCGGATGCTGCTCGAGCGGGCTGGTGTTCGTCCACCATTCCTGCCCGTCGGACACTCATTCGGCGGCCTTGTCGCCCAGATATTTGCCCATCGATTCAAGGGTGACGTCGTCGGGATGGTCCTCGTCGATCCGGCACACGCCGAGGACTGGGTAAAGCCGGCGCCGAAGGAACAGGTGTTGATCGATCGTGGCGTGCGCCTGTGCCGATACGGCGCGGTCACCGCTCGTCTAGGGCTGGCTCGCCTGGTCGCGGCGCTCGTCGGCCTCGGCCAGCTCACGCTCGCGCGCGGGTTGGTCAAAGTGGTCAGCCGCGGCTTTCTGTCGCGGCAGGACGAAGCGATCCTCGCGCCAGTGTGGAAGCTGCCGGCCGAGGTGCGGCCGGTGCTGGCGCAGTTTTGGACCAAGCCGCAGTTTTTTGAGGCGCTCGGCAGTCAGATCGGATCGATCAGCGCCAGCGCTGCGGAAGTTCTGACAGCGACTGCTGGCGGATTCGGCGATCTGCCGCTGGTCACGATCTCGTCGACCGAGCCGGGAGACTACCGTCTGCGGCAGCAGGATCGGCTGGCCCAGTTGTCAACGCGCGGCCGGCACATCATGGCATCGCACAGCGGTCACTGGATTCCGCTCGATCAGCCGGAGATCGTGATCGAGACGGTAAGAGAGATGCTGCTCTCTACCGTGCGCAAGTGAGCGCAAGTCATCAATCGGCGCGCAGCGTTTGCGCGGGATCGATTCGGGTGGCGCGACGAGCCGGCTGAAACGCCGCCAGGAGCGTCGCCGCGAGCACGATGACCAGGCCAGCCGTGAACGCGACCGCGTCAACGAGAGAGATTGTTTCGAGGCGAATCGCCGTGTTGAGAAGCTGCAACGCGGCGAACGCGACCGTCGCGCCGATCAGAATACCGACCACGGCGAGACGCAACGATTGACGCAGGACGAGGGAGTGGATGCCACGAGCCGTGGCGCCAAGCGCCATTCGAATGCCGATCTCCTTCGTGCGCTGGCTCAGCGCGTAGGTCAGGACACCATAGAGCCCAGAGATACTGAGGACGAGCGCAATCGCGGCGAGCACCAATCCGACCGACGCGGCTGCGAAGAGCGGGTAGATTTGAAAGTCGCGCATCTCTCCGAGCGGCAGCGCCTCGAAGATCTGCGGATCGGAAGTGATTCGCCGGAAAATCCCCTGTAGCGCCTCAGCGCCCAGCTCTCCTTCCGTCCGTCCGCGAACCAGAATCGCCGTCGCGTGGATGTTCGATTCGGTTATCGGCAGATAGACATGGTTCGGTTCGTGACCCGAGATGAGCAGTCCGGTGACGAGGTCGGGGACGGTGCCGACCACGATCACGTCGGGGTAGTCAGGGAGATCGTCGACTGGTCGCCCGCTGGCGCGCTCGATCCGGATCCTCTTGCCGATTGCGCTTTCACCTGGCCAGAATGACTTTGCGGTCGAGGCGCTGACAATGGCCACGGGAGCCGAGGATCGCGCTTCGTCGGCTCGGAAGCCGCGTCCCTCCGCGATTGGAATTCCGAGAATTGGAAAAAATTGAGGGGAGACAAACGTGAACCGTGTGGGAGTCGCTGCCGCCCCAACGGAGGCGGCTACGACGATCTGCCCCGCGTTGAACAACGGATTCCCACTGGTCACGGCGACTTGAGTGACTCGCGGATCCGTCGCCAGTGTTTCGGCCAACGGACGGACGAGTCCGCCCTGCTGGCCGCGGACATTGATCGACACCACGCCTGCGGTTTGGAACCCGAGCTCCAGATGATTCAGCGCTCGCGCATTCCGCGCGATCGTCATCGCCGTCACCACCAGCATGAGCGCGACGGCGATCTGGCTGATCACGAGTGCGCTTCTCAGCTTCGTGCTGTGCCGTCCGCCGCCTCCCTGTCCGCGCAAGGCGTCGATCAACGAGAGCCGCGATGCCTGGAGCGCTGGCACGAGCGCAAACAGAACCGTCGCTCCAGCCGCGGCGGCAAACGCGAACAGGAACACCCGCGTGTCGAGCGTCATCGGCACGAGCCGGAGAAGCGGTGCGACCGACGATGGGAGGGTGCTGAATAAGGCGACTGTGGCGCCGCGGAGTCCCCACGCCGCCAACCCGAGAGCACCGATGCCGGCCATGGCCGCAACCAGAAAGCCTTCGGTCAGCAGCTGACGGATGATGCGTCCGCGGCTGGCGCCGATCGACAGCCGGACCGCGATCTCCCGGTGACGGGCAATCGCGCGTGCCAGCATCACGTTCGACACGTTCGCACAAGCGGTCACCAGGACCAGCACGAACGCGGCGAACACGGGTGACGCAATCGTGAGCACTTCGATCGACAGTGTGTTTGCGGACGGCTGCGGCCGCACTTCAGCCGTCACCGACTGCGCGCCGTCGACGATACGGCCCATGAGCGTGGCGAGCGAGGCTTCCGCCTGTGCCTGTGTGACGCCTCGCTGCAGGCGGACGAAGATCTCGGTTTCGCGCGGTTCGCGTCCATCGGACCGTGGCGGAACTGGCGAGGACATCACCGGCACGAAGACGTCGCGCGGAAAATCGCCCAGCCCGGTAAACGCCGGCCCGAGGATCCCGACGATCGTGAATTGACGCCCGTTCAGTTCGATGTCCCGTCCGATTGCGGATGGGTCGCGGTCGAAGAGCCGTGCCCAGGCCTGGTAGGTGAGGACCGCAGGATTACCGCTCCCGTCCGCATCGATGGCGCCGAGCCCGCGACCGAGCTGCATCGCCGGACCGAGCGCCTCGAAGTAGTTGACCGAGACGATCGCGGCCATCAGCGGACGTCCGTGCGATGAGACGGTTCGCGCGTGCTCACCGGCGACGGCGCTGAAGAGATCCGTGCGTCGGCTCAAGTCGTCGTAATCGCGCCAGCTGAATCCCTGGCCGCCAGCGTCGCGCGCGTGCCAGACGATCTGATGCAGTTCCTCCGGATGACGAATCGCGAACGGACGGAGCACGTAGGCGTTGAAGATGGTGAAGGCGATCGTCACGAGCCCGAGTCCGACGGCCAGCGTCAGCACGGTCGTGGCCACGAATGCTGGACTGTGCCGCATCCCTCGGCCCGCGTAGCGCACATCCTGAAGCAACTGCTCGACGACCGCCCAGCGGCTCGTCTCGTAGAACCGCTCTTTGACGATGGCCACGTTGCCGAACGCTTTCACTGCGGCCGCACGCGCCGCATCTGGATGCAGGCCATCGTCGATTAAGCGCTGCGTCTCGAGATCCAGATGCGCCTGGATTTCCTGCGAGAAGTCCTCGTGGCTGCGGCCGCCGGTAAAGAGTCGCATGGTTACGCCGACTCGTGACCGAGGACGCGGGCCATGGCTGCGGCCAGACGCTTCCAGCGATTGGACTGCTGAACGAGCTGCTCGCGTCCCGCTTTGGTGAGGGTGTAGAAGCGGGCCTTCCGATTGTTGGTCGACGTCCCCCATTTCGCCGTGATCCACTTTTGTGACTCGAGCCGCTGCAGCGCTGGATAGAGCGCGCCGTGATCGACCAGGAGGACGTCGTCGGAGGTCTCCTGAATCGCGCGCGCAATGCCCTGGCCATGCTGAGGACCAAAGAGGAGCGTCCGCAGAATGAGGACGTCAAGCGTGCCTTGCAGCAGCGCGAGCTGCTCCTGGTCGGCGGCGCTTCGGGTTTTCATCTGACCCAAGCATGCCCGGCCTTTGGGTTAGTTGTCAACCTGAGCCGCGGACGAGCACGGACCGGGCCGCGGATGAACACGGATCGACACGGATCAGGGCGTGAGCCGCGCGAAAGCAGATGAACGCCATGGGCACGAAACATGGATAGCGTATTCTTCTTGGCCGGCGGGTAGCTGGTCCGCTTTGACTATGTTGACGAAGAGCTCAGAACAACCTAAGAGGTGAATGGCGAAGATGGCGGTTGTATATCAGGGTGGCGCGATTGTCGTTCGTGAAACGGCGAATGGTCCGCAGGTTTTGCTGGTGCGGGCGAAGAGAGACCCGCGCAACTGGATTTTTCCCAAAGGGCATCAGGAAAAGGGGGAAACGCTGGCTGAGACGGCGGTTCGAGAATTGGCGGAGGAGGGTGGCGTTGTCGGCGAACCGATTCAGTCGCTCGGTGTCTCGACGTTCCGCTTTGGCAAAGACGACATCGAAGTCACATATTTCCTCGTTCGCGATACCGGCCGCCGGGTAAAGGCGGAACGCGAGTCGGTGTGGCGGAGCTTCGCTGACGCACGGCGGCTGGTCTCGTTCGACGAGGGCCGGCGGCTGCTCGATCAGGCGCAGCAGCTTATGCGGAAAAGTCAGCGCTGATCGGCGTCAACACAGCGCAACCCGAGGGTGCGCGCCTGCGCGCCTTGACAAAGATCCATCCTACTGTGATCTGCCTTACCTTCGTTCCCCTCCGTTCCCGATCCACAATTCACGGATGGCAACCGTGATTCCGGAAGTCCGCCGATGGGTTGACGAATCTTCACGTGTCGTTGTGCTGACGGGCGCGGGTATTTCCACCGAATCGGGAATTCCCGATTTTCGTGGGCCACAAGGCTTGTGGACGAAAGATCCGAAGGCCGAGAAGCTCTCGAATATCCATTACTACATGTCGGACCCGGAGATTCGGCGGCTGGCGTGGAAGGGCCGCCTCGAGCATCCCGCGTGGGCTGCGGTCCCGAACGCCGGGCATCGGGCGCTCGTCGAGCTCGAGCGGCGTGGCAAGCTGCACGCGCTCGTGACCCAGAACATCGACGGGCTCCATCAACGTGCTGGCAGTTCGCCGGATCGCGTCGTCGAAGTGCACGGGACCGTGCACGAGGTGGTGTGCATGGGGTGTGGCTGGCGTGGACCGATGACGCTCGCCCTCGATCGCGTGCGTGCCGGCGAGGAAGATCCACCGTGCCGCGACTGCGGCGGCATCCTGAAAAGCGCGACCATCTCCTTCGGTCAGGCGCTCGTGCCGGAGGTGATCGATCGGGCCATGCACGCGGCCAGCCAGGCGGATCTGTTCATGGCGGTCGGCACCAGCCTGCAGGTCTATCCCGTCGCTGGCCTGCTTCCGCTTGCCGCTCGTGCCGGCGCCCGGGTCATCATCGTCAATGCCGAGCCCACGCCGTTCGATGAGGCCGCCGACGCGGTGATCGCGATCCCGATCGGTGAGGCACTCCCTCTGATCTGCGGCCACTGATCCGTGTTCTTCCGTGTTCTTCCGCGGCTAATCGGTCGTCGGCGGCTGATCTCGTCACGGGTGACGGATTTCCGGCAGTCCAACGGGTGACGCCGACGCTCAAACTCGGCTCGCACGGCGGCGGATCGGACTAGAAACGCGCGAGCGGGTGTCTGCTCGCTCCTCTGCCGCGGAATGCCCTTTGCTCAACTCCCCACCGACTCGCTCGAGTTGCTGACATTTCGGCAGTTCCAATCGGAGCTTGCCGCCGTCGCCTCGCTCGAGCCCACCGGGAAATGGCCGTGAGACGACACCACGAAGAACTCTCCATGCTGCCCGCCTTGTCGCTCCTCCTGCCGTTCGCCGGTGCGTTGTGGCTGCGGATCAAGACTGGACGTCGGAAAGACGACAACTGACCGCACGAAACGCAGCGTGAAGGCGGAAGGTGACCTATGAGCGCACAGCGCGGATGGTTGGCCAGCGAGCTTGCACATCGGGGGGTGAAGCGGCGTGAGTTCCTGGGCTTTTGCGCGACGATGGCGGCGGCGCTGGCGCTGCCCGACAAAGCCGCGGCACAGATTGCGAAGGCAGTCAGCCGAACGGAGA
>JBPYFA010000517.1:0-18597 GCA_051986585.1 Vicinamibacterales bacterium
AGATAGCGGCTGTTCAGCAAGTAGAAGACCTGACCGATTGTAATTGCGTTGACTGCGACCGTCCGGGCGAGCGCGTCCGACGCACCTTGCGACTTCATCCAGAAGAATGCCAGCAGCGTGAAGGCGACGAGCACCAGGCCGACGAACACGATGCGCCAGAGACCGAAAGACGTCACGAGGGAGCGATCTACGGCGCGAGGAGGCCGCAGCATCACGTCCGTCTCATGCGGCTCGAAGGAAATGACCAGGCCGAGCGCCACCGACGTGACCATGTTGACCCAGAGGATCTGCGCGGCCGTGATCGGCATCACGAAGCCAACCACGATCGCGACGGCGATGACCGACGCCTCCGCCACGTTGGTGGGAAGCATGAAGAGTATGGCCTTCTCGACGTTGTTGTAGACCGTGCGTCCCTCCTTCACGGCGGCGGCAATCGACGCGAAGTTGTCGTCGGCCAGGATCATTTCTGCGGCTTCTTTCGTGACTTCCGTGCCCTTGATGCCCATGGCGACGCCGATGTCGGCCTTCTTGAGAGCGGGCGCGTCGTTCACACCGTCGCCGGTCATCGCGACGATCTGGTTGTTCGCCTGGATGGCTTTCACGAGACGGAGCTTGTGCTCGGGACTTGCCCGCGCGAAGACATCGACGGTCGCGACTCGGTCCTGCAGGGTCGCGGTGTCCATCGCCTCGATCTCCGTGCCGGTGATCGCGGTCTTTCCGTCCCCGATCTCGAGCAGTTTCGCGATCGCTGCAGCGGTGACCTTGTGATCTCCTGTGATCATGGTCACGCGAATGCCGCCGCCGTGACATTCTTTCACCGCCTCGATGGCTTCTGCACGAGGCGGATCCAGCAGACCGACGAGGCCCAGCAAGACGAGGTTGCTCGGCAGGTCGGATGGACCAAGATTGCCCGCTTGCACCGTCGGGTTCTCCAGCCATGCGAGCGCGAGCACCCGTTCCCCCTGTGATGCGAGCCGGTCTGCTTCCTTTGTGAAGCGCACGCGGGCGAGCGGCGCGGTTTGTCGATCCCCGATCTGCTGGAGCGCGCACCGCTCGAGGATGACTTCCGGAGCGCCTTTGACGAGCAGCACTCGTTTGCCGTCGGCGGCCTGATGGAGCGTGGCCATGAACTTGTGCTCTGATTCAAACGGGATGGCGTCGATGCGCGGAAACGCCGCTTGCTCACGCTGCCGGTCCATCCCGAGCTTTATCGCGAATGGATAGAGGGCGCCTTCAGTTGGGTCGCCTTCAACTTTCCACGCGCCATCCCGCTCGAACAGCTCGGCGTCGTTGCAAAGCAGCGAGACGCGGCCCATTAGCGTGAGCACCGGGTCGGGTCCAGCGACTGTTCCGTTTTTCCTTATCTGTCCGCTCGGCGCATAGCCGTCGCCGGTGACCTGGTAGGTCGACCCGCCGGTGACGGCCGAGACCACCATCATCTCCATGAGCGTCAACGTACCGGTCTTGTCGGAGCAGATTCGCGACACAGAGCCGAGCGTCTCGACTGCGGGCAGCCTGCGGATGATGGCCTGGCGCTGGGCCATGCGCTGCACGCCAATGGCCAGCGTCACCGTGATCAGCGTCGGGAGCCCTTCGGGGATCGTTGACACGGCAATCCCGACGACCGCCTGGAAGAGCTCGACAAAGTCCATCCCCATCACCCACTTGCCGTAGGCGAAGATCAGGACGGTGACCACGGCGATGACCGCGGTGATGGCGTAGCCGAATTTCTTGATTTGGCGCAGGAGCGGCGTTTCGAGCGCGCTGACCTCGGCGAGCAGTTGATTGATGCGGCCGAGTTCGGTCTCGCTCCCGGTCGCCACGACCACGCCGGTTCCGCGGCCGGACACGATCATCGTACCGGCGAACGCCATGCTCTCTCGATCGCCGACCGTTGCGTTGACCGGCACAACATCGACGGTTTTTTCCGCCGGCACGGACTCCCCGGTGAGGGCCGCTTCCTCGGTCCGTAGATTCTTCGCGTCGATGAGCCGCAGGTCGGCAGGAATCTTGTCGCCGGATTCGAGCAGCACGATGTCCCCGGGTACGAGCTGGTCCGCTGGAATCATTCGTGCTACACCGCTGCGCATCGTCCGGGCTTCGGGTGACAGCATGTTGCGGATCGAATCGAGCGCCTTCTCGGCTTTACCTTCCTGAATGAATCCGAGCACGGCGTTGAGAAGGACCACCGCACCGATGATCCCGGCGTCGATCCAGACGCTCATCATCAGCTTGGTGAAGCCGGCAGCGAGCAGCACGTAAACGAGGACGTTGTTGAAGTGGGAGAAGAACCTCGCGAGTGGGCTCCGCTTCTTTCCTTCCGGCAACCGGTTTGGCCCATACTTCTGAAGCCGGGCCGAGGCTTCCGACACGCTCAGACCCGTCTCAGCGCTGGTCTCAAATCGCGCGACGACCTCAGCCCGAGACAGAGCATGCCAGGCGGCGACGTCACTGACCGTACTCGCAATCATTGTGGTCCGCGTGTGGCGAACAGCGGTATGCAGGTGCGGTGCCGGTTTTCGTCGACGATTCCCGGCCTATTTGACCTGTCCTTCATCTCCCTCGTTCAACGATGGATTCCACCCACGATCTGCCGTGGTTCTCCCGCCTGAGCCGTGGCGTCGAAATCGAAGGGGTCAGCGCGAGTGAGGATGACAGTACGTACACGATTCTGAGTACGCGACGTACACGATTCTGAGTACGCGATCGACTCAACAACGGAGGGCGTCGTGATCGAATTCCGACAGATCATGTGTCCGGTGGATTTCAGCGAGTCGTCGGTGCGCGCGCTCGCCTACGCGGCAGTTGTCGCACGCTGGTACGGCGCGCACCTGACAGTGCTGCACGTCGTGCCCACCTTCGAACCGATGCAGGCACGAGGTGATCTCGGCGATCCGGTCCGAGTTGTCACTCCGATGCCGCGCGAACAGGTGATCGAAGAAATGAGCCGATCGCTGAATCTCGCCGATCTCTCGACGCCCGCAACTCCGGTAGCGGAAGCAGGTGATCCACAGGCGACAATCGTCGATCAGGCGCTCTCGCGGAAGGCAGATTTGATTGTCATGGGGACTCACGGCCGGCGAGGGTTCAAGCGCCTGCTCCTGGGTTCGGTCACCGAAGCAGTGTTGCGCGAGGGACCCTGCCCGGTTCTGACGGTGCCGCCCCAGGCGTCCGCCCCGCTCTCGCAGGCGGCGACATTCAAGCGGATACTCTGTCCGGTTGATTTCTCGCCGTCGGCACTTCAGGCGGTCGGATTTGCACTGGGTCTCGCGCACCAGGCCAATGGGGCTGTCACCCTCTTGCACGTCATCGAGTGGCTCGCGGAAGAGGAACTCCAAGCACCGACGCATTTCAACGTGCCCGAGTACCGTCGCTACATGGCGGCCGATGCTCAGGAGCGGCTGCGGACCCTGGTCGCTGAAGAGTCGCGGACGCCGGCGGCAATTGATGATGTCATCGAATTCGGGCGTGCGTATCGCGTGATCCTTCGTGAAGCCGAGAAGAAACCCGCCGACCTCATCGTCATGGGCGCGCAGGGCCGAGGAGGCGTCGGCCTCGCGCTGTTTGGGTCGACCACGCAGCAGGTTGTCCGTGGCGCGACCTGTCCGGTCCTGACGGTGCGGGGTTTACCCCGGACATGACACCCGTGTAGATGCCGTACTCGTTAACGACTAGCTTTACCATGGCATTGGCCGTCTTCCTCGTCTGAGTCTCGGCTGATGGCGATTCTCATGGGCGACACCTCTTCATTGCCAGGCGGGCTCGAACCCGCGCAAATAGAACAGTTCATCACCGATGGATTCGTCCGCATCGATCGTGCGTTCCCGCGTGACGTTGCGGACGCCGCTCGAGCGATCCTCTGGAAAGCGACCGGCTGCTGTGCGGACGATCCCGCGACCTGGGTACAGCCCGTCATCCGATTGGGCATGTTCACAGAAGCCCCGTTCATCGAGGCCGCGAACACGCCACGACTGCATGCCGCGTTCGATCAACTGGTCGGGCGTGGGCGCTGGCGTCGGCTGGCTGCGATGGGGACGTTCCCGGTGCGGTTCCCATCTGCCGTCGACCCGGGTGATGCGGGATGGCACGTCGACATGAGTTTTGGTACGGACACGCCGGACTTCATGTCATGGCGGGCCAACATTCACTCGAAGGGACGCGCCTTGCTGATGCTATTCCTGTTCTCCGATGTCGGTGAGCACGATGCGCCGACGCGCATTCGGGTCGGCTCGCACGCGGATATCGCTCGCCAGCTCGCGCCCGCAGGAGAAGAGGGGCTGACGCTGCGGGAACTCGCCGCTGACGGCTTCGCGACAAGCGCTCATCGACCGGTCGTCTCTGCGACAGGCGATGCCGGCGCGGTATACCTGTGCCACCCATTTCTGGTCCATGCTGCGCAGCCGCACCACGGTGAGCGTCCGCGATTTCTGGCCCAGCCGCCGTTGCTGCCAGCCGACGCGGACAATGGACGGCATGAAGGTTCCAATCCTGTGGAACAGGCGATTGCGCGCGCTCTCGGACGGCGGCCGTGATCCCGCACCGAGCAGGGTTGATAGCGACGCATTTTCACGCTTAGTCGAGTGGAAGTACAGGCGTACTGTTCCCCCTTTGCGGCGTGTCTTGCGACCGAGAGGTGCTACCATCGCGGCCACCCGCGCACCCATACGGGTGTCCGACCAATGGGTGTATCGTCCCGCGTGGCGAGGAGGAGTCATGAAACCTATTTGCCGTTTGATCGGCGTGCTCGCAGGCTGTGTGCCGCTGATGATGCTGGCCGCGTGTCAGTGTAGCTACACGGTCGCGCCAACTTCTGCGCCGGCAGTCGCATCGGGCGTAACCATTCCTGTAACCGTGACGGCGTCGAGCTCGACGTGTGCGTGGCAGTACCAAAGCAACGATCCGTGGATTACCGTCGGACCCGATCCTGACAACACGGGTCAGACCGGTCAGGGAAACGGCCGCGTCCTCGCGACGGTCGCGGCCAACCCTGGCGCATCGCCGCGCACGGGAACAGCGACGATCGCAGGACACACGGTCACGATCAACCAGGCAGGGTCCACCACGACAGGCTGCACATTCCAGATCGCGCCTCCCAGCCAGACGTTCAACGGAGGTACAGCAGGGACGGGCACGTTCACGATCACAGCCAGCGCAGCGAACTGCGGCTGGCGCGCCGCTCGTAGCAGCAACCTTGAAGATACGGTGAATCTCACGTCGGGAGGCAGCGGCGGCACGGCGGAAGAACGATTCGGCACCGGCACCGCGACGGTTGGATATCAGGTCAAGGCAGAATCCGCGACCTCGCCGTGGCCGGCCGGCGGCGGAGACATCATCGTGCGCGACTCCGCGAATCAGGAAGTGGGCAGACACCATGTGAACCTGGTCCACTGAGCACAATCGAGCGCGCGGCGATCTCAATCCTGCGGAGCAGGCGTCGCACGCGCGCCCGGGCTGGTGCTCTGAAGCCCTCGTGAAGCGGACAGGAGCTCATCTCACTGGGGATTCATTCGCCGGCGAGACGCAAACCTGACGGAAGAGGCTCGCCGAACACGCGGCTGGCGTCGACCGCCGATCGCACGATCGGCTGTTCGAGCGCACGCAGCGCCTCGTCTCCCGCGCCGAGGTCGTGCAGTCGGGCACCCGCGCGCCGCCGTTCTCCCTCGTCGAGGTCGCGCAGCGAATCGCCGGTGACCCCGGCGATTTGCACGATGGCGGCAATCAAATCGGCCGACGTGATCTTCACCGTGAGGAGAACGTCGAGCCACCTCGCGGCGTCGTGTGGCGGCACGACGCTGCTGAGCGGGCCGTAGAACGGCGTGCGCGCGCCCACGCGACCGATGGCCCAGAGCAGGCTCGCGTCGGTCGCGGCGCGGCGAACGCGTCGCACGAGCTCGTCGCCGATCTTGATCCGTGTCGCGACATCGAGCCGTTCGAGGCTGGCGGCAAGACGCCAACTCTCCCGCTCTTCCTGCGGATTCAACCGCGGCACTTTCTTGCCGCCGAGCCCGAGAGCGCCGATGACACGGTGCGCCAGCTCCCGCTGCTGCCCGGCCGAGAATCCGCCAGCCACGCGATCCCAGAGCACGAGCCACTCGACGCGGTTTTGGACAGCGCCGGGAAACGCTAGCCCCGCAGCATAGACGGTGCGCGCTTGGCCGATGCGCCACGGATCCTTCGCCGCACCGAATCCCGGCCGCAGGCAGAATCCAAACAGGTTCAACCACCGCGCCTCGAGCGTCGCGGACTTGCGTCGTTCGGCGGCGATCTCGATCAGGACATCCGCGAAACGGCGAATCACCGCGAGCGGCCATGCGATTTTGCCGAAGCCGACGGTGTGCTCGAGATGCGCGACCAGCGTCTCCGCAGTGACCTCGGACGAGGTGCCTTCGAACACGCTCCGGACTGCCAACTCGCCTTCCGCGATCGCAGCGTCGCTGACGAAGGCATCAGGGGTCGCTAGCGTCTCCGAAGCGCTCGACTCCGTGTCGTCGCGGTCATCGGTTGGCACGTCATCAGCCGCTCCGCGCAGTTGGAACTGCAGCCGCCACCGGTGCTCGCTCGACCGCGACTCGCACCAGAGTTCGAGCGTGCCGACTTCCGTGAACGCGACCGATACCGTCACCGGCAATTCCACCTGGCGCGATTTGCGGCCGTAGCGCAGCACGGTGACGAGCGGCGAGTGCTCGCGGATGGGCTCGTCCGGTGCGAGGTCCACCACATCGCCGGTTCGATCCGAGCGGATCGTCGAGCTGTAGAGCGCGAACGACACCGACCTGTTCGTCATCACGGTGAACGAGTGGTCGATTCGCGCGTTGGTGCCTTCGTCCGTTCCTCGAGCAAGCACGCAGACTGCCGGGGTCGGACGTTCCGGTTCCGGCGCTCGGAGGCCGATGTAATACGCATGTCCGCTGCCCGCCTTCACGAATGAGAGTGAAGGCCCGACGCCGGCGCGCAGTCGGCCGTACACGGCGGCGCCGAGCGCGACTGCCGCGTCGAGGCTGCTGCTGGTCAGCACTCGCGGAGCCGCATCGAACCACGCGCCGAGCGCCTGCACGACGCGTTGGCGCGCGACCGCCGGCCTGAAGAAGCCGCCGTTGAACAACACGACGTCTGGCCGCACCATGCTGCGGCCGCCAACCGTCGCGACATTGGCCGGTGCTGCGGGCGAGGCACGCGCGAGGAAGCCCGCGAGGTGGCGTGTGATCGCCGGATCGATTTCGAACGGCAGCCCAAGCTCGCGCAGCCCGACGCGCCGATCGCGCGGGATGGCGAATTCGCCGCCGGCGGAGATCGGCAGAAACGCCTCGATGGTTCGTTCCGCATCGGCGCGCGAGATGTCGGTGCTCATTGAGCCGCCGACCACGCGTTGACCGCCGCCGAGCAGCGTCACCGCGACACGATCGGGCGGCTCGTCGCCGAGGAGGCGTTCCTTTGCCGCGCTGCACAACTGCCGCAACGCGGACCGTTGGATGATCGACAGCCTCAAGTCCGGGCGCAATTCCGCCAGGCGCTGCTCCGCCAGCGTTGCCAGCGCCAGATCGACGTTATCGCCGCCGAGTAATAAGTGATCACCGATCGCGATCCGCTCGAAGCTCACTCCGCCTGCGGACTTCGACCCACCGGCGGCGACGCGGATCAGGCTGAAATCACTCGTCCCGCCGCCGACATCGCACACCAGCGCGACCTGTCCGTCTTCCAGTCGCTCGTGGCGACGGCCCGGACGATGCTGCGCGGCCATCCAGGCGTAGAAGCACGCAATCGGTTCCTCGATGAGCGTGAGGTTCGCGAATTGCGCGTCGCGAGCGGCTTCCACCGTCAGCTCGCGCGCCTCTTCGTCGAACGAGGCCGGCACGGTGAGCACGATCGACTGTTGTTCGAGTCGACCACCCGCGTCGCTCGACGCGACGGTGCTGTTCCAGCTGTCGCGGATGTGCCTCAGAAATCGCGCCGACGCGTCAACGGGTGAAATCTTCGGACCAGGGGTGTCTCCCCACGGCAGGATGGCGGCGCGGCGATCGACGGCGGGATGCGCCAGCCACGATTTCGCGGATGCCACTTGCCGCGCTGGCTCCTCTGCCCCACGCTGTCGCGCGAGTACACCAACGACGGCATCGGAACGAGGAGCCCACGGGGTCGACAGCGCACCTGACTCGAGTTCGTGCGCATCGGGAAAAAACAGAAATGAGGGCAGCACCGGATACGGCTCGACGACCCCCGGTGCCGTGAGCTGAGGAACCCTGAACCGCTGCACGCGCCCGCCGCGGCGCGTGTCGACGAAGGCGACGGCGGAATTCGTGGTGCCGAGATCGATGCCGACGAGAAACGGCGACTCGCTACGAATCACGAATGTTCAGTTCCAGCTTCCATCGATGATCGCCGCCGCGTTCCGCACACCAGAGCTCCAGCGTGCCCAGTTCGGTCACGCGGCTCTCCAGCGTCACTGGCACGACCTGGCCGTCGCCGCCGCTGTTCTCTTTGTCGAGCGTCACTTCGAGCGGAGCGAGTTCCTCGAGGTCGTCGCCCCAGTCCTCGATCAGCGCGCCGGGAGCGTCATTCTTCCGGATGGTAGAGGTGAGGAATCGGAACTCCGCAGGCTCGCCGACCGCCAGGCCGAACTCGCGCCCGGCGATCGCCGCATCAGTCCCTTCCTCCATCCCGAACGGCACGACGCACAACGCCTTGAGCGGCGCGGGGAACCCAGGCACCGCCGGCAACGAGCTCTCGATGCCGATGTAGTAGCTGCGCGATGCGCCGCTGCGGATCCGCACGCCGCGGCCGCTCGCGCGCACGCGGCCGTAGTAAGCGGCGCCGCGCGCCACGGCATGATCGAGATCGGGCGCGTCGAGCACGTGCGCCGCGTCGAGCGGCGCGAAGCCTTCCTGCTGCAGCCAGCCGCTCAGCACCTCGACGATCCGGGCGCGCAGCGACTCGGCTTTCATCACGCCGCCGTTGAACAGCACGTGCGTTGGACATGCCAGCCCGCTCGGGCCGCGCCGGATGATCGACGCCGCTTCGCCGCCCGACGCCATCTGCGTCAGAAAGCGACCGAGATGTCGCGTGATCGCGGGATCGGCCGCGTACGGCAGGCCGAGCTCCTGCAGTCCGCCGGCGCGCCGCCGCGCCGGCATCTCGGACGCGCCGACGATCGGAAAGAAGCCGTCGAGGAGCACGCGACCAAGGTCGTCGCGGCGCAGCGCGGATCGAATCGTGCCGCCGACAAGCCGTGAACCCTTGCCCAGCAGCGTGACCGGATGCTCGTCGCGATCCGGGTGTGCGAACAACGTCTCCTTCGCGACGCGGCACTGATGCCACAGCGTCTGCATCTGCCACGTGTCGACGCGGTGGCCATCCTGCTCCAGCCGCTGTTGCACCAGCCGCGCGAGCGCCAGGTCCATGTTGTCGCCCCCGAGCAGGATGTGATCGCCGATCGCCACCCGCTCGAGCGAGAGATCGCCGTCACGTTCGCTGACGAGGATCAGGCTGAAGTCGGTGGTGCCGCCGCCGACATCGCACACCAGCACGAGATCGCCCTTGCGCAATCGCCGGCGCCACGCATCACCCGTGCTTTCGATCCACGCATAGCAAGCCGCTTGCGGTTCCTCGAGCAACGTCACGCGCGCCAGTCCGGCGTCTGCCGCCGCGCGCAGCGTCAGCTCGCGCGCTGCCTCGTCGAACGAAGCCGGGACTGTGAGAAACACGTCCTGGTGCTCGAGCGCAACGGCGGGATCACCGGCAGCCACTCCCGCGTCCCAGGCGCGGCGGAGGTGCTGCAGGTACAGCGCCGAGGCCGCGACCGGCGACACCTTCACGACCTCGTCGGGCGAGCCCCACGGCAGAATGGGTGCCGTCCGGTTCGCGCCTGCGTACGAGAGCCACGACTTCGCCGATGCGACGAGACGCATCGGCGTTTCGGCGCCGCGCTTGCGGGCGAGCTCGCCCACGATCTGCGGCGGCCGATTGTCGTCGCCCCAAGGCAGGCGCAAGCTGCCGGCCGGAAAATCGAACTCGCCGACGATGTAGGCAAAGGACGGCAGCAGCGTACGGTCCGCCACTTCGCCTGCCTCGACCAGCTGCGCGATTGGCAGCACGTCGATCGATCCGGCTGTTGCCTCGGCGTTCAGACTCGCGCGTGCGAGCGCGCAATTCGTAGTGCCGAGGTCGATGCCGACGCTGTAGCGTGCGCTCTCAGGAGTTTTGGTTTTGGATTTCGCCACTACGCGACCTCGACTTCGGCTTGGGCGACGACGCTCCGCGTGGAGTCCGCGCCGAGCGGCGGCAGGTCGACGCGCGTCGTGCGCCAGCCGCGGTGCAGCAGCGTCCCTCGAAATGGCGGTTGACCGGTCACGTTGCCCACCAGTCGGATCGCAGCCGGGTTCACCTGCGAAATCGTCGTCGACTCGCCTTCGCGGCCGTCGAGGATGGCTTCGAGCGTCAGATAGCGATCGAGCGCGCGCCGGCATCCGGCGTGGACGTCGCGAACGGCGGACCCGATCTCCGCGTCGCTGTACGCCGCGACGTCTTCCATCAGGAAGTCGACCAGACGACCATCACGCTGAAGCAGCGCGAGCATTTGAACCGCCCGGTCCACCGTGTCGGCCACCACCGGCACGACCGGTGCCGGCGGCGCCGCCGTCGCGCCAGGCTGCAAGTCGTCTGGGAGTTTCCCTTCGAAAAGAATGCTTGAAAACGCCGCACAGGCGAGTTTCACGCGAGTCCACACGCTATCCATCGCACGCTCCACCGCAATTGTCGCGTACGTGGACCGGTCAGTGCGCACTGGTGGATTCTTTTGGGTCTGTAGCGCACCGCTCAGAAGACGGCCGGATTTGCACCTGCGGAAAGACACCGCAACGCACGACGTCGTTACGGCAGCGGGTTGGGGTCTATTTGACCGTCGCACCCAACGCACGGGCGACGGCTTCGGCGAGCCGATCCAGATCGTATGGCTTGCCCACAATCTCTAATGTTGCGGTCGGACCGACGATGTCCGTAAGCGCCTGTGCGTTTGTGGTCGTGAGCACGACGGGAATCTGCCGGGGATCATGGACGTCGCAGAATTCCCTGCAGCGGCGCCAGTTGTGATCGTAGGGAAAACTAATGTCGAACACGATGACATCTGGTTGATGAGTCCTGACAAACGCACGGACTGCCTCGAGCCCCAGCGGCTCGCGTGCCGGCCACGGTTCGCCGACGGCATGGTAGCCACGTTGTTCAAAAAACACAGTCAACATATCGATCGTGTCTTGACTGGCATTGAATATGGCTACGGTAGGGGTGGCTTTTGACATGGATCGACCTCGGAGAACAGATTGACGACGTACGCAGTCAACCATAAGTGAGGATCAGCCGCATCGCCAAACTCGCCTTGTGGCGAACGTCACTCGAATTGCTGAGACGATAAGTGCTCGGGATTCCATTCCGGAATGATGTTGCCGATCATGGCCGTCGCTGCAGCTGTGCTTCCGGCGACTCTGCCCCTTGGTCCTGACCGGAAAATCGATCACTTCAGCTCGGCCTCCGGATTGCTATACACCCGAGCAGGAGGTTACCGATGCGCATGCGCATTCCGGTTCAGTTCGGTGCGTACGTGATGATCGCTCTGCTGTTTACGATCGGCCAGGTGAAGGCGGCCGATACCCCGGACGCCTGGCTGACTGCCAAAGCGAAGGTCGCGCTGATGACCACTGAGGGCATTCGGACATCGCACCTGAATGTCGATACAGTGAAGGGTGTCGTCACCCTGCACGGCCAGGTGCCGGCCGCCGATCAGAAGACGAAGGCTGCCGACGTCGTCAAAAAGCTCGACGGCGTGAAGGAAGTCAAGAATCTGCTCCAGGTGGTGCCAAGCGCCGAGCGTAAAGCGGTGAAGCGGTCGGACGATGAGATCAAGAAGGATCTGGATGCCGCGTGGAAGAGCCATAAGGCGCTCGACGACAGCGGCATCAAGGTTCAGTCGGTGAACGATGGGGTTGTGCTGCTAGCGGGCAAAACCAAGTCGCACGCCGCGTACGTCGAATCGGTTGAGATCGCAGATGGAGTCCGCGGCGTGAAACGCGTGTCGTCGGAAGTCGTTCTCGAACCCTCGAAGTAATATCGGGTCACAACATCGCCGGACATGGCTATCGCCAGTCCGGCGATTCTATTGCCGGCGTCGCCGCTCGTCGCTAAGCTAGGGGGCGTTTTGGATCAAACGTTAGCTTCGCGGTCCAACGCTGGAATGCTACGCGCGACAGAGGATCTCTCCGTGGAGGGCCACGTACCACCCATCGGGGTGCGCCGCCCAGCGGCGCCACCCTTCGGCGATCTCCCGGAGCTCCTTTGCTGTCGCGAGGCCTTCGGTAACGGCCTGGCGCGCGATCGCGGAGTCGGTCATCCGATCGGCCCACAAGCCACCCCACCATGCGCGGTCGTCGGGCGTCGCGAAGCACCAGACGGAGGCGCCGGGTCGCACGTCATCGAAGCCTGCAGCATGGGCCCACGCAAGGAGAAATCGGCCGGCGTCCGGCTCGCCTTCGTTGCGGCGCGCGATCGTGCGGTAGAGCACGAGCCAGCGGTCGATCGCGGGCTCGTCGGGGTACCACCGGAAACCACCATAGTCGCCGTCGCGCGCCGCGACCAGCCCGCCCGGTTTGCAGAGTCGTTTCATCTCGCGCAGCGCGCGAACCGGATCGGGCAGGTGCTGGAGCACTTGATGCGCGTGCACGACATCGAACGTGTGGTCGTCCACGCCGAGGCGATAGAGGTCGCCGACCGAGAACTCGACGTTTGAACCGGCGCCAGCATTGCGTCGGGCGTCTTCGATCACGGCGGCCGAGGCATCGATGCCGACGACGCGTCCGGGCGCAACCCGCCGGCCGATGTCAGCGGTGATCGTGCCGGGCCCGCACCCGATATCGAGCACACTGATGCCAGAAGTGAGGTGCGTCGCGAGGTACGCGGCGGAATTGTCGACCGTGCGCCACTTGTGCGACCGCAATACGCTCTCGTGATGGCCGTGCGTGTAGGTCATTTGGTGTTCTCAGCCATCGGTTGGCGTCACCGCCGATCGAAGATCTGGCGGTCACGGCGGCAATGGCCTACGCGGTTTTCCGAAGCGGGTGGAGCTTCGGTCGACCTCCCCGGGGCTTCATCGCGGTCCCTCCTCGCCGGCGACGTCAGCCACATCTGCGCATCCCACGAGGAGCGGGCGACCGGGAAACGCGCTGCGCGATACAGCGTTCCCACCCACGAGAAGCGGTCGGGCGCTTGCGAGGGTCGTAATTGTAACGCGTCAACCAACGAACTAACGCACTAACGAACCAACGCACCAGCGAACCAACGAACCAGCGAACCAGCGAACCAACGAACCAACGAACCAGCGAACGATCCCGACAAGCACTCATGCTGAACTCGCTGATTGACTCGATATAGAATCCGCCTACCTCATCAGATGGCCGATCCTTCTGCGCGGATTGAGTCGCTCTATCACGCGGCGCGCGTGCTACCGCTGCATGCGCGCAGTGCCTTTCTCGCCGACGCCTGCGGCGACGACGAAAATCTGCGTCGCGAAGTCGAGTCGCTGCTCGCGGTCGTCACCGGCGGGTTCCTCAGCGACGTGATCTTGCACGCGCCGGCGCTCGTCGTCGGGCAACGGATCGGTCCGTATCAGATCGCGGCATCGATCGGGGCCGGGGGTATGGGCGAGGTCTATCGGGCGCGCGATTCGAAGCTCGGTCGCGACGTGGCGATCAAGGTGCTGCCCCCGCTGCTCGCCGCGGACGCCGATCGCCTGGCGCGGTTCCAACGCGAGGCCCGGCTGCTCGCCGCGCTGAACCATCCGAACATCGCGCAAATCCATGGGCTCGAGGACTCCGATGGCGTGCACGCGATTGTGATGGAGCTCGTGGACGGCGAAACGCTTGCGGATCGAATCGCCCGCGGCCGATTGCCACTCGCCGACGCGCTGCCGATCGCGCGGCAGATCATCGACGCGCTCGAAGCCGCGCACGACCGAGGGATCGTGCATCGCGATTTGAAGCCGTCAAACGTGGCATTGACACCCGCCGGCGTGGTCAAGCTGCTCGATTTCGGGCTGGCGAAACCCTCAGTCGCGACCTCGCCGCACACCGCAGGATCGCCGACGCTGACGCTCTCGGTGCCGCCTAAGGGATTGCTGGTCGGCACCGTCGCCTACATGAGTCCCGAGCAGGCGCGTGGCCAGGCGGTCGATACGCGCACGGACGTCTGGGCGTTCGGGTGCGTGCTGTTCGAAATGCTCACGGGCCGGCAGGCGTTTCCTGGCGCGACGATCTCGGATCATGTCGTGGCGATTCTGGAACGGGAGCCGGATTGGTCGATCCTGCCCTCGGCGACACCGCCAGGCGTTCGGCGCGTGCTCCGGCGCTGTCTGGAGAAGGACCCCGCGCGCCGGTTACGCGACATCGCCGACGCGCGCTTCGATCTCGACGATTTCGGCGTGGAGGCGAACGGGATCGTGAGGTCGGGAGGCAAGGACGACAAGGCGCAAGCGCGCGAGTGGATCGCGTGGGGCGCCGCCGCGCTGGCGATTGCCGTTGCAGTGGCCGTGGTGTCGATCGCGATCTGGCGTCCCCGCCCCGCTCCACCGCCGCCCCTGATGCGCGCGTCGATTACTCTGCCCGATGGGATCGACCGGCCCCTCTATATGGCTCTGTCGAGTGACGGCCAACAGCTCGCATACGTCGGTCATCCGCGCCAAGGCAACGCGTCGTACCTCTGGATCCGTCCTTTGGCAAAACCCGAGGCGCAGATGCTCGTGGGAACCGCGGAGGCACGGTATCCGTTCTGGTCGCCGGACGGCCACGCGTTGGGATTCTTCGCCGACGAAAAACTCAAAACGATCGACGTCGAGAGCGGCGTGATCCGTGAGCTCTGTCCTGCGCCGAACGGCTCGGGCGGGTCATGGGCGGGCCACACGATCGTCTTTGCCGCGGAACGGAACGGCGCACCGCTCTCTCGAGTGTCTGACGACGGCCAACAAGGCTCGCCCGTGCCGGCGACCGTGCTGCAGCCGTCGGAGGCCAGCCACGTGTTTCCGACGTTTCTTGCTGACGGGATGCACTTTGTTTTCACGGCGTTCGAGAAGAACGGTGCGACGAAATTCGAGGTCGGATCGCTTGCCGATGCCAGCGTCCATGAGCTGTACCATGGCCCCCCCTCCTCCCCGGGGAACCGGCAACTGCCCGCACAAAATCCGACGCAGGCGTTTGTCGTCGGCGGCATGCTCGTGTTTTGGCGTGGCGGGTCTGTCCAGGCGCAGCCTGTGGACGACAGCGCCTGGCGACTGATGGGAGACCCACTAGTCGTGGTCCGGAAAGTCGCCGATGAGGACGGCGTACATCGGGCATTCGCCGTCTCAAACAGCATGATCGTCTACCGTTCGGGCGTTCCCGCCATGCAGCGGCTGACGTGGCTTCCGAGAAGCGGAACGGAGGGGACGTCGCTCGGCGAACCGGGGATTTTCAGTCAGGTGCAGCTGACGCGCGATGACACGCGCGCGATCGTGACGCGGTACGACGGATCGAAAAGATTCCTTGCAGTCATCGATTTCGCCCGACCAAATGAGTTGCAACCATTGGCCGACGGGTCAATGCCGCTCTTGTCACGTGATGGTCTGCGTGTCCTGTTCAGCAAGCCAGCCACCGTTTTCAGCGACGTCCACTCTGTGCGCGTGGACGGAGGTGGAGACGATCGACTTGAAGCGGATACGCCGCGCGATGCTACTAAAGCTCCGCTCGGATGGTCCGTCACGGGCTCGCTTCTGTACCTCGTGGGAAACAAGGATCGACGGCCAGATCTGTGGGAACGGCGAGCAACCGGAGGTGCACGTGTGCTCCTTCCCGCGGACAATCCGGACACGGATTTCAGTGAGGCGGCGGTCACACCGGCAGGCGATCTGATCGCCAGCATTGTCGGCGGAAAGACCGCCAGACCGTTGTACGTGCAACCGGTCCGACCGGGTGCAGCCCGTGCACTGGTCAAAACCGGCAGCCTGATCTGGGAGCCGCGATGGCGGCCGGACGGCCGCGAACTCTACTATATCGACAAATCCATCGACCGTCTGATGGCCGTCGACGTCAAGAGCGCCGATCCCGTGCAGGTCGGCATTCCGCACGCTCTCTTCGAATTTCACGGCCTGAAGTACGCGCCGAGTCGCGACGGTCAACGCTTCCTGGCGGCGGTTCCACTCGCCTCGTCCAGCGCACCGAACGTCATCGACGTCATGCTCAATTGGCCGCGTGTCGTCGAGAAGTAGCTGATAGGCATCGGGCCTGGAGTGGCGTCGGTCAGCATGATTTCGCCCGGGTCTTTCCTCTCCGCAGAGCGGCCAGGCAGTCGTCGACGAGGACGCCACCTGTGACCTGGGGAACCTGTGGCCATCCTTCGAGGTCACCGTCGGCAAGGATGGCGTACGAGGACGTGCACGCGCCCGCCTGTCCTGCGGGCGCGCCATAGACGACGTGGGCGATGCCCGTTTGCCGAATCGCGTAACCGTACAGGACGCACGGTTCAACGGTCGAATACAGCGAGCAGCCACGCAGATCGAGCGTGTCGAGATGCTGGCAGGCCTGACGTATGGCTTCCACTTCAGCGTGCGCGCTCGGGTCGAGTGTCGCACGCGTGCGCTCGACGCCTTCAGCCACGACCTTGTCGCCGCAGACGATCAGTGCGCCAACCGCGGTGTCGCCGGCCAGCGCCGCGATCTCTGCCAGTTCCAGGCACCGCCGCATGTACATCGTTGCGCTCATCCCACATGGTAGCGCGCGATGCGCATCGAAATCCCGACTCGCCCGCTTCGCAAGCTTCGTCGGATTGGTTTGGTGCCGGGTTACTTCAAATCACGCGCGTAGATGTTCTTCCAGTACAACTTGTGACCGTGGTACTGGAGTTCGATATTGCCCTTCGCCGGGAGCGGTTTCGAGTAATCCCAGTAGTTCTCCATCTTCACGTTGTCGACGACGAGTTGACCGTTCAGCCAGACCGTCGTCATATCGTTGTCGCGCTGAATAATGTGGAATGTGTTCCAGTGATCCGCCGGATTGTCGGCGACGACGAGCGGGTTCCGCGCGCCGGCCTTGTTGTTGAAGAGGCCGCCTGAGCCAAGCGGGCTCGACCAGATCTGAATCTGCGGCGCGTTCTTCAGATAGACGCCGCTGTCGGCCCCTTCCTCGATGCACCAGTCGACGTACAACTCGACGTCGCCGTATTCCTTGACCGTCTGCAGGTTCTGTCCGCCCTTCTCGACGTGCGGCGTGAGCTTGTCGGCCTGCACGCCGTCGAACACGAGGATGCCGTCCACCACCGACCAGTGTTTCAAATAGGTGTCGTTCGACTCCTTCTGCTTGGCCGCTTTCTCGGACGGGGACAACGTCAGCAAGTCCGCCGGATTGAGGCCCGCACCGAACTTGAGCGTGCCGATGTCGATCAACGCCTGCCAGCCGGTCAGGTCCTTGCCATTGAAGATGGCGGTGAAGCCATCTTTCGCGAGCGCGGCCGGGACCTTGTTGTCCGTGTCAGTGGCTTTCGATGTGCACGTGAGCGGCGGCGGCGGAGGCGTCTGCGGTCCGCGTCCCCGGCCACGCGCAGCCGGCTCCTGTGGCGTAACCGCCGGCGCAGCAGGCGCTTGGCTTTGCGCCCATCCGGTCAGCACGGGCAGCGCGGCGACGACGGTCAGGGTGACAGACAATAAACGGCAAGATCGTTTCATCGAATCATTCTCCTCGAATGCGAGTGGCAAGGGCGATCTTACGGGCATCCTCTCTGACTGGCGGTAAACTCCGTAATATTAACGTCGGAGCACCGTGAAACACTGATTCTCGTTCCGTTCGCCGCGTACTTCCTGTAATCAGCTCAGACCGCTAAAGCGCGAACAATCTGTGCCGATCTCCCCGCCACGTCATACAGAAAGTTGGCGTCGATCAATCCGGGTTGGATCGGAGTGTGCCGCAGGCATGCCGGCGATTATCAGCCGTTTGGCTTAGCAGATGCGCGGCCCGCCGTGCCTGCCTCCGAAATACCGGAGGCGGTTCATAAATTTCATGGGATCTATTGACCAGAGCAAGGACAGAATTTTGCAGGAAGGCGCTTCCCAACTCGCGGTTGTTACTACCTATTAGGAGAGACGCCGTGGATGAATCGGCCTGTGCCCGGTCTCAGAATTCGTCTATCAGCAGGCGTGAGCTGCTCAGGCTGACCCTCGGCGGCGGCTCCGGCTTGGCGCTTGGCGGGCTGCTCGACGTGCGCGCCATGCGCGCGGCGACAGCGGACCTGAAGCTCTCGAACACCAGCGAGTTCACCACCTCCTGCAATTTTTGCTCGTGCGGCTGCGGCATGATCGCCTCCGTCCGCGACGGCAAGCTTATCCGGATGGAAGGCGATTACGACCACATCGTCAATCGCGGCTCCTTGTGCGTGAAGGGCATTTCCATGTTCGCGACGCACGCCTCACCGCAGCGGCTCACGAAGCCGCGCTACCGGGCGCCGGGCGCCGATCACTGGGAGGAGATCTCCTGGGATGATGCGATCGCGCGGGTGGCGAAGAAGATTCGCGACACACGCGACCAGACCTGGATTGCCACC
>JBPYFA010000518.1:0-6340 GCA_051986585.1 Vicinamibacterales bacterium
CGATCGCGACGCTGAAGCAGGCACTCTCCGAGCAGCCCTCCTCGATTGAAAACCGTCGCCTGCTGGCCGAGGCGTACGCGGCCGACGATCGGCCGGCGGACGCGCTCGCAGAGCTCAAGAGAATTACGGAACGAGCTCCGCGCGACCCCGGCGCATGGTTCGCCCTCGGGCATGCGTATAACGGCCTGGCTCAGGATTCGATGGCCACCTTCAACGACAAGGCGGACGACCTGCCCTGGCGTCAGCTGCTGCTGGCCGACGCGCTCGCCGACGACGGCCGGCTGACGGATGCGTTCGCGCTATATCGATCGAGTCTGGAGCAGATGCCCTCGATGGTGAGCATCCACGATTCAATCGCACGGATCTACGAACAGACGTCGCATCCGGACTGGGCGGCTCGGGAACGTTCGCAGGGAGTGCTCGCGCCGGCACAGTGCGCGGCTCGCAAAGCGCTCTGTGATTTCAGGGCAGGCCACTACCAGAGTGCACTGGCGAGCGCGCTGGCTGACACAAATGCGGAGGCGCGATACTGGCGGGCGAGAGCGGCCGCGGAGCTTGCGCGCGCGGCGTTCAAACAACTCGATACTCTCCCCGACTCGCGCGAGCGGCGGCTGATTCGGGCAACCCTTGCACGTAGCCAACGTCGCTACGACGACGCGGCTGCCGAGCTTCAGGCCGCCCTGAAATTGGCGCCAGGCGATCCAGACCTGTTGGCCGAACTCGGCACGACGTACTACTACGCTCGGGATTTCGACAAGGCCGTCGCTACGCTTCAGCCCCTGCTCAAGGCTCGAGGCGACGATCCGCAGCTTCTCGCGATGTGCGGCGAGGCGCTGCTCGAACTGCAACGCGTCGACGCTGCGATCCCGCTTCTCGAACGGGCGACGACCATGGATTCGTCGAATTCGGCGGCGCGACTCGCGCTCGCCCGCGCCTACGTGCAAAAGGGCTACGACGCGGCCGCAATTCCCTTGATCGAGGTGGAAATTCCCGACGACAAAGACGGCAGCCTTCACGTCCAGCTCGCGCGTGCCTATAAGGCGATCGGCAACGCAGACAAGGCCGCCGAGTTGTTGGCGCGTTCTGAGCAGCTCCAGCGGGCCGCGCAAGAGCGAAGCGCGGCGGCCGGACAGAGAACGATTACGCCGCCGAAGTAAGCTTCCAGCTACCAGCTACCAGCTTCCAGTAGGCATTTCTTACCTTGCCGTGGGCCCCACCCCCAGCGCCTGCTCGCGCTCCCCCTCGGCTCGCCGGTGAATTGCGAACCGCGAACCGCGAATTGCGAACTGCGAATCGCGAAATGCGCTACTGCTCTTTGATTTCAAGCACCTGGTTCGGCTTCACTCCCTCGACCACCTGACGAATGCCGGAGGGCCATTGAACTTCGACCCGAACGTTGCCAGCCTCCGAACCAAGACCGAAGTGCAGACCTGCATGCGAAGAGGACGCGTAGCCGATGGCTGTGGTCATCGTGCGCACTTGTTGTCCGACCGTCACTCGGGCACCGATGCCATCGCGATTACTCTTCGTACCGACCAACTTCACGATCAGCCACCGATTCGGTGCGTCACTTTCGTTGTGCCAGAGTTCGGTATTGCCGCCAAGCACAAGAACGGCGACGTCGAGGCGGCCATCGCCATCGAAATCAGCCACTCCGCATCCGCGGTGCGCCGCGGCCGCCCCCGACAAACCCGCTTCACCACTCACATCCTGGAAGCGGCCGCCCCCATCGTTCAGCCAGAGGCTGTTCGCGAGATTCCAGCCGGTTGAGTCGCTGACTCGATCGTTCGCGTGGGAGTTGGCAGTGAAGATATCCTTCCAGCCGTCGTTGTCGACGTCGAGCAAAGCGGCGCACCACCCGGAAAGCCGCGCGGTGGGCAACGCGAGGCCGGCAGCAGTCGTGCGCTCGCTGAATTGAAGCCGCCCGTCGTTGTGAAACAAGGGAAACGTCTCGCCGGCGAGCGCGGTGAAGAAAATGTCCTGCAGCCCATCGTTGTCGTAGTCCTGTGCATCGACGCCCATGCTCGACACCGGACGGCCGGATGCGGGCACGGACACGCCGGCGAGCAAGCCGGTCT
This sequence comes from Vicinamibacterales bacterium, assembly GCA_051986585.1. GTDB lineage: Bacteria > Acidobacteriota > Vicinamibacteria > Vicinamibacterales > 2-12-FULL-66-21 > JALZOC01. Next base: position 2,079 of record JBPYFA010000518.1, read on the forward strand.
CTTCGAACGTGCCATCACCCTTGTTGCGAAACAGAAAATTCGGGACCGTGTCGTTGGTCACGAAGAGATCCATCCGGCCATCGTGGTCGAAGTCGGCAATCGCCGCGCTCATGCCCTTGCCGATGTGGGTGGCGATTCCCGCGCGTGACGAGACGTCCTCGAACTTTCCGTTTCCCAGATTGCGATAGAGCCGATCGGGCAATCCCTCGAAGAAGCGGGGATGACAATAAATACGAACGCCACGAGCCTGGTCACCGCAATAGCGGTTCGTGTCAGCCGTCCATTTGACGTAGTTGACGACGAACAGATCGAGCCGGCCGTCATTGTCGTAGTCGAACCAGACTGCCGCCACCGCCCAATCGCCGCTGGCGATCCCCGATGCGGCAGTCACATCTTCGAATCGGCCGTTGCCCAGATTGTGCAGGAGCTGGTTCTGCCTGACGCCCGCCACGAACAGATCGACCTGTCCGTCATTGTCGTAGTCGGCCGCAGCTGCGCCCATCGCGTAGCCGACACCCTCGACGCCAGCGGCAGCCGTCACATCGGTAAACTTCAGTCCGCCGTCGTTGCGATACAACCGGTTCGAGTACGACGGCGAGTTCTTGACCAGACCTGGCGTCGGCGCGCCGTTGGTGAAGAAAATGTCCGGACGGCCGTCATGGTTGTAGTCGAAGACGGCAAGTCCGCCTGGCGCGCTCTCGACGAAATATTTCTCCGGCGTCGGTGAATTGCGGTAGACGAACGACAGTCCGGCAGTCTCGGCAACGTTACGGAGCTTGATGTGTGTCGTCGGCGTTGCCTGCTGGAACGCGAGGGCGCGACCCAGAGTCGCCCACGAAAGACCTGCAATTGCGATGAGAACTACCGAGCGGCTCGAGACGGAATTCGTCCAGGAGCGGCTCGGCTTTAATGTCGGCACGACGGCATCGTACTACGGTGGTTCGCCTCAGAGCTCACGGTTCGTGCACAATGTATATCTCGCGCGTGGATCGCGAAGCTCTCAGCTCGAGACTCTAACTGACGTGTCGCTGACTCTTCACCTCATCGCCGCCGTCGTCCTGACAGCAGGCGCCTCGGTCTATCAGTCGCCCCCCGCTGCCCTGAAGCTGCCGCTCGACTCGTACCCGCCAGAGATTCGCAAGGACGTCGCCGGTCCGTACGAGCAGGCGCGGTCTCATCCTGCAGACGCGAATGCCGCCGGTTCCCTCGGACGAATTCTGCACGCATGGGAACAGTGGGAATCCGCCAATGACGCCTACAGGGCGGCCATTCATCTTGCGCCAGGCTCTCTGGAATGGCACTACCTGGACGCCTGCGTGCTCGATCGACTGGCTCGCCCGCAGGAAGCCGCCGCACAGCTGCGTGAAGCGTTGAAGATTCGGCCAGATTACCTGCCGGCCCGAGTAAGGCTTGCCGACGCACTCTTCGCCGCCGGAGAGTTGAACGAGAGCCGGACCATGTTCTCCTCGCTCGCGGCGGAACCGCAGGCCGAACCCCTCGGGTTGTTCGGTCTCGGCCGCATCCAGGCGGCAGAAGGAAAACACGAGGAGGCCGTTCGAACCATTCAGCGTGCGCTGACACTGTTCCCCGAATGGGGTGCCGCTCAGTACGCGCTGGCGCTGTCCCTGCGCGCGCTCGGTCGCCGCGCCGAAGCAGAACAGGCGCTTCAGCTTCACGTGCAATACGGCACCCGATGGCCCGGCGTCGACGATCCCCTTCTCTCCGAAATCTCAAAGCTTCGTACCGATCCAGCCGCGCGATTCCGACGGGCGCGGAGGTTGGCGGACGACGGCAATGTGAATGGCGCGATCGCGGAGTTCGAAGCCGCGCTCGCGGAAGACAGTTCTCTTCCGCTCGCCCATGCCAGTCTCGTCAAGCTGTATGGCGCGACGGGAAACTGGGCGAAGGCGGAGGAGCATTATCGTGCCGCCGTCGCGTCCGGAAGCGGACTCGCCGAGCTCCACTACGACTACGGTGTGCTGCTCGGCATGCAGCAGAAGTGGGCTGAAGCGGCCGATGCCTACCGCCGTGCGATTGCCGTCAATCCGAATTATCCCGAGGCCCATAACAATCTCGGTCAAACCCTCGAGCGAAGCCGTCAATTCGACGCGGCGTTGGACGAATACAAGGCCGCAGTACAGAGTCGCCCGACGTTTCGGCTCGCGCGGTTCAATGCCGGCCGAATGCTCATTGCTCTCGGTCGGCTCGACGAAGCCATCACCGAGTTGCAGAAGATCACCGAGCCACGTGATGCGGAGGCGCCGCGATACCTGTTCGCGCTGTCCACTGCGTATGTGCGTTCCGGGCGCAAGGACGAAGGCATCCGCTGGGCGACCGAGGCGCGACAGCTTGCCGTCCAGTACGGTGACACGGCACTCGCCGCAGCCATCGACCGCGATCTCGCGGGAATCCGATGAGGCTGCCGATCGTCGGAACCCTTCTGATAGTCCTGTGGCTTCCGCCTTTAGGCGGAAGCTCGCCTTTCGGCGGAAGATCGCAGGTCGGAAGCGCCGGCCAATTCGTCGAATCCGCGGCTGCCACCGGGCTCAACTTCACGCATGTCAACGGCGCCAGCGGGAAGTACTACATCGCCGAGGAAATGGGCGCGGGCGTCGCGCTTTTCGACTACGACAACGACGGCGATCTCGATGTCTTTGTCGTCCAGGGCGGTCCGCTGAATGACAAAGCGCCGTCACAGACGCCCGGTTATCCGACCGCTCGGCTTTTTCGCAACGATCTGACCCGCGGTCCCGACGGCAAGCCTCGGCTTCATTTCACCGATGTGACCGCGAAAGCCGGTCTCGAGCTTCGTGCATACGGTATGGGGGTCGCGGTCGGGGACTACGACAACGATGGCGATCTCGATCTGTTCATCACCAGCTTCGGGCCGGATTATCTGTACCGCAACAACGGCGACGGGACCTTTACCGACGTGACGGCGCAGGCAGGAGTCAGCGATCCGCTGTGGAGCACGAGCGCGACGTTCTTCGATTACGACCGGGACGGCGATCTCGATCTCTTCGTCGCCAACTATCTCGATTTCACAATCGCGGGTAACAAGGCGTGCACCGATAGCGCAGGCGCACCAGACTACTGCGGTCCGCGAAACTACCATCCGGCCCCGGATCGCCTCTATCGCAACGATGGCAACGGGCACTTCACCAACGTTACCGAAGAGTCCGGCATCAGCCGCGCCGATGGCGCCGGACTCGGCGTCGTCGCCGACGACTACAACAATGATGGCTGGCTCGATCTGTATGTCGCCAACGACGCGACACCCAATCAGCTCTGGATCAATCATCATGACGGTACCTTCACCGATGAGGGCGTGATCTCTGGTGCCGCACTGAATGCCGGCGGCAATCCGGAAGGCAGCATGGGGATTGCGTCCGGGGACTTCGATGCCGATGGCGATGAAGACCTGTTCGTCACCAACATCATCGGCGAAACCTTCGTGCTGTACCGGAACGATGGAACCGGCAATTTCGAGGACGTCAGGGCGCAGACCGGCATCGCGGCGATGACTGCGGCGGTCACCGGCTTTGGCACCGACTGGATCGACTACGACAACGACGGCTGGCTCGATCTGTTTGTCGCCAACGGTGCGGTCAACGTCATCGAATCGCAACGCGGCCAACCGAATCCGTTCCGGATGAAGAATCAGCTGTTCCACAACACCGGCAACGTCCGGTTCGTCGACGCGAGCCGACAAGGCGGTGCCGCGTTCGAGCGCGCCGAAATCAGCCGCGGCGCCGCATTCGGCGACATCGACAACGACGGCGACACCGACATCGTGGTCACGACCAACGGCGGCCCGCTGCGGCTGTTACTGAACCAAGGCACACCCGGCAATCACTGGGTGGATATCGCGCTACAGGACTCGCCTGGCAATCGTTTCGGCCTTGGTGCGCGCATTGGAGTCGAACGCGCGGGCAAGCCGACGCTCTGGCGGCGCGTCCATACTGATGGCAGCTATCTCTCGGCCAGCGACATCCGAGCGCACTTCGGTCTCGGTACATCCAACACGATTGGCAACGTGGTGGTGCAGTGGGTCGACGGCAGCCGCGAACAGTGGGCGACTGTGACGGCCGACCGGCTCGTGACGCTGAAAAGAGGAACTGGGAAGAAACAGTAAAGGCTGAATGATGAATGCTGAATGATGAATGAAGGAATTGTTGATTTCTGATTTCTGATTCTGCGTCGTCATTCAGCATTCCCAATTCATAATTCAGCATTTTCAGGATCACCATGCGCTATCTACC
>JBPYFA010000519.1:0-10084 GCA_051986585.1 Vicinamibacterales bacterium
GCGCCAAACGGCCGATCTCGACCCGGGCGCGTCCGTTGACCCACGCTTGTGAATCTGTTCCCGTTGCGATGGTGAGATCGGCGATGGCATCGGCCGTTTTTCCGAGCAGGGCACGCGCGGCGCCCCGCTTGTAATGCCATAAGGCCTCTTCACCCGGCATGCGCGGCCGCGTGTCTTTCGCCAGCATCGCGAGCCCTTGGGTCAGAAAGTCCTCCGCCTGCTGACCGCGGGCTGCTCGAAGCGCCGTCGATCCCGCTTCCAGCCAGAGCAGTCGATTCCGAGGATAGAGACGCCGCAGCCGATCCAATACGTGAAGCGCATCATCGTACCGTCGCTCGCGGTTGTACACCAGAATCAGCGCGAACAGCGCGTCGGCTCGAACATCGTTTCCGGTCTCGACCCGCGGTCCGGCCTGCGCGCCAACGTGCGGCTTCGTATCGAGATCGAATTCGGCGGTCTCCTGCAGCATCTGAATGCCGCGTTCGCGTCCGCCGCCAAACCCGGCGACGTATGCCAGCATGCGCACGGGTAGCGTCTGGGTGGAGACGATGTAGCGATAGGTGCCGACAATCAGGCCGGCATCTTTCCGCGATGGATCGAGGCTGAGCACCTTTTCATGCTCGTCGTAGCAGCGCCGCGCGGCGCGAAATCCGGCGAGCATTCTGCCGTCGACTGTTGCTGTATAAGACGCTTGCAAGCCGACCGCCGCTCCAAGATCGTAGTGCGCCTGCGGATCTTTGGGATTGGCGGCGACGCGTTTCTCGGCCAGCTCGATCGCCTTGGCGACGTGCAGTCTGAACTCGCTGTCGAGCTCCGCCGGCGGCTTGCTGAGATCGACGTCGGAGCGCGTGAACGATCCGAGATAGTGGTCGACGGTGACGGCGCCGCGCCGGAACAGGATGTTCAGCCACAGCACGCTCGCGAGCGATCGGTGTGCGGCCGGATCATCGGGCGCGACCGCGACCGCGCGACGCAGCAGGTCGACGGCCTGATCATGGTCAAGGTTGTAGGCGAGATCGAGCGCTCGGAGGCGCAGGTCGTTGCTCGTTTCCGCTTGAGCACGATCGATTGCCGCCAGCGCCGTGCCGTGCAGGACGATGATCTGCACGACAGTCGTGACGATGGCGACTGGCAGTCGCCAGCTCATGAGAATATGATAGACCGCTGCACGCATCGAGCGTGTGATTTGCCGACGAGGAGGAAGTGAGATGCCCCGAGGGCGACCGAGAAAGAATCAACGCGATGTGCTCGTGAAGTCGGCCGAACTGATCGGTTGGGCCATCGGCGGCATCGAGCGCGAGATCGCACAAACGCGCGAACGGCTGGCCACGTTGACAGCGCAGGCTGCGCGGCTGCGCAAGCGTGCGCGCGTGCGGGGTGCCGGTGCCGACGCGGACGCCGCGGATGCGGAAACGCCGTCGGGACGCAAGCGCCGCAAGATGTCTCCAGAAGCACGCAAAAAGATTTCGGAGATGATGAAGAAACGATGGGCGGAGCGGAGGAAAGGGAAGTAGCTCAGAGTACGAAGCCACGCCCCAGGCCGCGTTCCGCCGCCTTCACGTAGGCGAGGTGCGCGGCCGCCATATCTTCAACAGCCATCCCCAGCGATTTGAATATCGTCACCTCGCTCGGCGATAGCCGGCCCGGGACCTTGCTCAGAATCACCTCACCCAGTTCGCCCGCGATGTGACGATCGCCGATCGCGCCTTCCCCGATTGGAATGAGGATATCGCCGGCTTCGCTCAACGCGCCGGTGCGTGAATCGACAAACACGCGTCCACGACGGACAAGACCGGTATCCATCTCGCGCTGATCCGGTCGGCAGGCCCCGACCGCACAGACGTGTGCGCCGTCGACAATCCACTCGCTTTGCACGACCGGCTCGCGAGAAGCGGTTGCGAGGACGATAAGCGCCGCGCCATCCACCGCGTCGCGCGCGGAGGTGGCGACGTGAATCGGCGTCGCGGTCCGCGGGCGCATCTCGCGCACGAACGCGTCGCGATGCTCAGGGCTTCGGCTCCAGACTCGGATCTCGTCGAGCGCGTGCACGATGCCAATCGCCTCGAGGTGGCTCCGCGCCTGGACACCCGTCCCGATGATTGCCAGACGTCCACCACTGGTTTGCGCGAGGTGCTTCACCGACACCGCCGACACGGCGGCGGTCCGCGCTTCGGTGATGAAACGGCCATCCATGATGGCCAGCAGTTCGCCGGTCATCGGGTCGAGCAGCACGATCGCGGCGAGATGGGTCGGCAGTCCGACGGACGTGTTGCTCCCGAACACGCTCACGACCTTCGTTCCGAGTGTGGCGGGCTCCGTGATGAACGCCGGCATGATGCCAACGAACGCTCGTTGCAGACCAACCTCGATGACGCTGCGCAGCGGCTGCGTGACTTCGCCCGAAGAGAACCGCACGAGCGCGGTTTCCATGGCATCGATCAGGTCGCGCATCGTGAGCACAATGCGTACGTCCTGTTCTGAGAGCAGCACCGGCATCGCGCCGACAAGCTTACCGCGAACGCGTGTACGGCGCGTCCCGCGAACAGAGCCCTGTGGCTTCCGCCTTCGGGCGGACGATCCGAAACAGAGCCTGTGGCTTCTGCCTTCAGGCGGAAGATCCGGAACACAACCTGTGGCTTCCGCCTTCAGGCGGAAGATGTGATGAGGGGTGTGTTAAGGGGCGACGCGCACCCGCCGCCCGGCCTGACGCGTGACGGCCGTGCTAGATGAGGGTCACGGCAAGAATCGCGACTGTAAGCAGGATCGCGACGAGCGCTTCGGCATTGCTGGAAATATCGATGTCCCGCATGGTGTCCGTCCTTTCAATACTGTTAGACGGAGCACACGCGGGGGAAGTTTACCCTGTCACTTTTCTGTCGAAGGTTCTGCGCTGGCCACGTAACTCTTACGTGCCCGGGCAACCATCCCGGGCTTTTTTACCCTGACCTCGAGTTTGTGGATCTTGCCGTCGAGCACCTGCGGCGCGAACCCTAGTACGTACTGACTATGAAGTTCCTGCGCCACTCGCGTAAACGTGCTCGTCAGTTCATCGGTCTTCTTCAACAGGAAGAATCCACCGCCGGTCTCTTCGGAAAGACGCTTCAACCCGCGATCAGGACTTGACCGTACCTTCCGCGCACCATCGAAGTACTCGTTCTCGAGACCGACGGAGTAGACCATGACGTCTTCGATGCGGCCGCGATCGGTCACGTCGCCCGAGCTGACCTTGCTGGAGTTGTCGTCGCCGTCGGTGAAGACCAGGACAACCTTGCGTCCCGGGATGGGCTTCAATTGCTGCATGCTCATGTTGACCGCGTCCCAGAGCCTCGTCGGATAACCAAAGTCGAGATCCTTCAGCGATCGCACCAGATCGTCGCGCAGGTTGGTGAAGCCCTCGGGATGGAATTCGATCTTGTCATTGAACGCGCCAACCATGCCTTGATCATCGGGCAACATGCGAATCAGAAACTGTTCGGCGGCGGCTTTCACCAGATCGAGCGCGAGCGTCATGCTTCCGCTGGTGTCGAGCATGACGACCACGCTGATCGGTTGCGGCTTGTTGTCGAACGACGTCAGCGTCTGCAGCTTGCCGTTGTCGTAAACCTCGAAGTCGTCCTCGACGAGATCCGGTACGAGCCGCCTGTCTGCTTCCATGACGGTGGCGTACAGAGCCACCGAGTTGGTTGACACCTTGAAAGTCTTCTGCGGCGTTTCCTGTGCGGCGACGGAAACGATCAGGAGGGCGACAGCCGCCAAGGGAGCGAGGATACGGGTCGACATTTTTGGCTTGAGTGCAGAAGTTGTTCCAGTCCGTGGAGGCAACGCAGGAAACGGAGTTCACAACGAAGGAACGAAGTGAACGAAGGCAAACGAAGGTGATGCTCCGGTCACCCACCCACACAGATAGAAAGGGCTGGGTGATCGGAGCATCCTCTTCGGTCGTCTCCGTTTGCTTCGTTCCTTCGTGGTGACCTCCGTTCCCTCCGTAAACCTCCGTTAACGCTTTCCCCTAGGATACAACCGGAGGAGGCCTTGAATGACCGGCTCGATCGCATCCGCCATGCGGTGGTAGCCCGCGGCAGACGGGTGGAGGCCGTCCGGCGACTCGAACAACAGGTCCGGGCTGCCGGAGGCGGCCACGGCAGATCGTGTGTCCACGAACGCCACATCCGGCCGAGCCCGAATCCAGTCGTTGACGCGACGCATGCGGGCATTCTGGTCCGGTGTGGCGGAATTGAACGGGATGATCGATCCTGCCACAACCGGGATACCGGCCTGCCTCGCCCGCACGTACATCGCCTCCAGTTCCCCGGTCACGTATTCGGCCTTCTGCCCCTGGTAGATGTTGTTGACCCCTGCAATGATGACGACCACCGCGGGCGAGTTCTGAATGACGTCCCGCTCGAAGCGGGCCCGGATTTCGTCGGTGCGCTGTCCATTGACGCCGCGGTTGAGCACGATCCACTCGGGATGGGCTTTCATCAGCCAGAATGCATACTGGCTTGTCTCGTCACCCGATCCTCTTGGTGGCGACTCCAGCGGCGATCTGAATGCCGGCGTGCCCGCTGTCGTTGAATCGCCGAGCGCGACGATGGTGGTCGACGCCGTCATCGAGGATCCCTCAGGCGCCACGATCAACCGCACCGCACACAAAATGACGACGAGGGGAATACTGTGGCGCACACTCGTTACTGTGGCTGAAACAGAACCGAGGACGGTCCACGCTCCGATTGCAGCCGTCGCGATACCTTTTCGACTTCACGCATCACACGCAGGACGTTCTGGCCGACGATTTTCCTGATGTCATCGTCCGTGTAGCCGCGGCGCAGCAGCTCCGCGACCAGAGCCGGATACTTCGAGACGTCTTCAAGCCCCAGCGGAACGGCGGTGATTCCATCGAAGTCGCTGCCGAGACCGATGTGATCGATTCCCGCCACCTTGCGAATGTGATCGATGTGGTCGGCAGCCTCCGACAATGTGGCCCGAGCCGACGGATGCGCAGCGGTCCACTCGTCAACCCCTCGTGCGACGGCCGCCGCGTCGTTCGGATACTGCTTCGTCAACCGATCGCGTTCGGCATCCTGCAGTTTGTTCCAGGCCGCGACCTTCGGCGACAGAAAACCGGGGACGAACGTGACCATTACGACGCCGCCGTTTTTCGGCAAGAGCTGCAGGACGTTGTCGGGAACGTTTCGCGGCACGTCGTTGAGCGCTCTCGCCGACGAGTGGGAAAAGATCACCGGCGCCTCGCTCACGCGGATCGCGTCCTCCATCGTGTCGGGCGAGACGTGGCTCAGATCCACCAGCATGCCGAGCCAGTTCATTTCGCGCACGACTTCTTCGCCGAATGGCGCAAGACCGCCGAACTTTGGATCGTCGGTTGCCGAATCGGCCCACGCAGTGTTCTTCGAGTGAGTCAGGGTCATGTATCTCGCGCCAAGGCGATAGAACATGCGGAGCGCGGCCAGCGAGTTGTCGATTGAATGGCCTCCCTCCATCCCGATCAGCGCGGCAATCCGCCCTTGCTTGAAAATACGCTCGACATCGTCTGCCGTAAGCGCGAGTTCGAAGGTGTCCGGATACCGACGCACCATCTGGTGCACCGTGTCGATCTCTTCGAGCGTGGCGGTGACGGCGGTTTGTCCCGCCAACTCGACCGGCACATAGACTGACCAGAACTGGGCCCCGACTCCTCCCGCACGCAAGCGCGGGATGTCGGTCATGATCGTCGGCTGCGGTTTCGAAATGTCGAGCTTGTCGAAGTTCCTTTGTGCCTTCTCTCGGAGCGCCCACGGATAGTCGTTGTGCCCATCAATGAGCGGCGTCTGTTTCAACAGTGCCCGTGCCCGATCGAGGAGCGCCGAGTCGCTTGACTGTTGAGTGGTAGCGATCACGGCGAGTGGAAGGCAGACGAATATCGCGACCGACTTGAGCATGCAGCGATCTTATAGGCTCCCAACGTGTCTTGCCTCGGGCCTTGGCCGCACCGTTACGCGCCCTTTGAAACCCGACTTGACTGGTCGGATATGGCGGGGATAGGCTTGAAAACGAGACCAGTCGCATTTTGAGCATCCTTCCGCCGCGTCCCTGTCCGGACGAGTGCGGCAGGCGGACTGGCTCTCTCACGGTCGAGGCCGCACGGCACAAAATGATTCAGGCGTTTGTCATCACTCTGCGCGAAGGGCTCGAGGCATTTCTGATCGTCGCCATCAGCCTCGCGTATCTCAAGAAAACCGGCCGCGCTTCTCTTCTTCCCGCCGTTCACTGGGGAATCGTCGTCTCGGTCCTTCTCAGCGTTGCTGCCGGCCTGCTCCTCGCACAAGCCAGCAACCAGTCGCTCTGGGAAGGCGTTCTGGCGTTGACGGCCGCATTGCTCGTCGCCTCGCTGACGATGCATATGTGGCGAGCGGGGAAGCGGATGAAGCGGGAGATTGAAGGGCGGCTCGAGGCGTCGTCGGTCAAGCTGGGACGCGCAGCATTCATGGGGGTGTTTGGGTTCACGCTGCTGATGATCACGCGCGAGGGCATGGAGACGGCGCTGCTGATGACGCAGCTGATCTTCACCGTGAAATCGACGCAGGTTGTCGCCGGCGCGGCCGCCGGCACGTTGTGCGCCGCGTTTGTCGCCTGGCTCTGGTCGCGATACGGCTATCGGGTCAACCTGTCGCGGTTCTTCCAGGTGACTGCGATTTTTCTTCTCGTGTTTGTCGTTCAGCTCCTGATTTACGGGTTCCATGAGCTGACCGAAGCAAATATCTTCCCGAACAGCCAGCCGCTGCATGACGCGACGGAAGCCTACGGACCCGACGGGATCTACGGGCACTACCTGACGTATCTGCTCGTCATTCTGCCAATCGCGTGGCTTGCGGTGACGAGCCTTTACAGCGGCCATCGGCGGACGCCGACACCAAGCCGCACGTAGTCCCTCCTCGAGAAACTCCGAACTTAGCCCTTGCGCTACGCCTCGACATAGAATGACGGCCATGGCCGACGCCAAGCCAAAGCCGCCGACTTCTGCCTCACTCGTCTGGCAGCACGGACTCGTTTTCGGCGGGCAATCGGGCGCTGTTCAGATGACACTCGACAGCGCCTCGGTGGAGGGCCCCTCACCCGTGCAGGCGCTCGCGTTTGCGCTTGCCGGTTGCATGGCCATGGATGTCGTGCACGTGCTCACCAAGGGGCGCTGCGGCCTGCGCGGCTTACGCGTCGATTTGATCGGCCAGCGTGCTCCGGCGGATCCACATCGATTTACTGAAATCGAACTGCACTACACGATCACCGGCGAGGTCCCGACATCCCGGATCGACCGCGCCATCAAACTGTCGCGGGAAAAGTACTGTTCGGTCTGGCATTCAATGCGGCAGGACATCCCGCTGACGGTGACCTACACCGTGGCGCCGGGCATGTGACGCAGCGGAAGATCCGGGAACCCCGACGGACGATTAGGTGAATCCGAATCCTCCTCAGAGCCCGAGAAACCCCGCCGCGCGGCGTGGATACCTGGACTGGGTGCGCGGACTGGCGGTGCTGGTCATGATCGAGGCGCACGTCCTCGACAGCTGGACGCGGCTCGACGCACGGCACGCCTGGCAATACGCCTGGGCGATCATCATCGGCGGCTTCGGCGCGCCGCTCTTTCTCTTTCTTGCCGGCGTGTCCGTCGGATTGTCTGCCGGATCGAAATCGCGCCGCAGCGGCGACGATTCCGCCGCGTCGTGGGCGGTCATGAAGCGCGGCGGCTGGATATTCTTCCTCGCGTTCGTGTTTCGAATCCAGGCGTGGATTCTCGGTTGGGGGGCGGCGCGCACGCTGCTCAAGGTCGACATCCTGAACGTCATGGGGCCGTCGATTGCCGCCGCGGCGGCAATCTGGGGTTCGCGTCGCTCGCCGGCCGCGCGACGCGTTGCCCTCGCTTCAGCAACGGCCGCGATCGCACTGATGACTCCCGTCGTTCGAGCGACTCCAATCCTGGATGTTTTGCCTGATCCGATCGAGGCATACATCAGGCCGCTGTCCGGCTACTCGAGCTTCTGCATCTTCCCGTGGACGGCTTTCGTTTTTGCTGGCGCATGCCTCGGCGTCTTACTCGACCGAGCACGGACTCCCGATCGTGAATCGCGATTGAACAAATGGTTCGCCGTTGGGGGTGTCGCCCTCGCTGCAGGTTCGTATGCGGCATCGTTTCTTCCGAGCCCCTATGCACACTCGGAGTTCTGGGGAGGCTCTCCCTCCTTCTTCGCGATTCGAGTCGGCATCCTGACTGCCATCATTCCCTTCGCATACTGGTGGGAGCGATTGGCGATTCACCCGGCCTGGAGTCCGATGGAACAGCTGGGGAGAAGCTCACTCTTCATCTATTGGATCCACGTCGAGATGGTCTACGGCCTGATCTCGCTGCGGATTCACAAGACACTTACGCATCCGCAGGCATGGGCGGCCTACTTCGCGTTTGTGCTGCTGATGCTGCTGCTATCGGTCGAGAAGGATCGAATCGTGCGCTGGTGGAAAACGCGGACAGATGGTCGGAACACTTACTTGATCGAGTCGAGCACCTTCTGAACGAGGTCAGCGCGCGGGTTGTGTTTCTCCCGGAAATCGCGCTCGACGGTTGAAAGCTGTATGCGGATGAGCGCAAGCGACCGGCCCGCGGATGCGGCCTCGTAGCCCTCGCCGTGTGACGCTTTGAGGAGATCGTCGAGGTTCAACAGCCCGCGCAGTTCAGCCACGAGCGGCACGTCCTCGCCGTTGAGGCGCCCCAGGGCCCGGGCGAGAGCGTTCGCTTGTTCGCGTTCACGGCGATCCGTGCGCTCCTCGATCTTGCGCGCCGATTTGAATCGCTCGTTCGCCTCGAGCGCGTGGCGACGGCTGTCGGCACCAGCGACGTCAATCAGTCCGGCATAGGTCGATGCAATCGAGCCGTACGATCGCCACGCCTCGACGAACAGGCCTTTGTCCTCCAGGGCACGCGCCCGCGACATATCCTCCGCCAGAATCGCGCTGGCGAACTCGACGTCGCGCGGGCGGCGTCCTTCCTTCATCGCGACAATTTCCATCCATCCGAATGCCCGCATGGTCAGATCGGCTGGCGGCCACTGGTGACCGCCGTCGAAGAATTCCATTCGATGCGCGCTCGAGGTCCGCGACAGCTGTTCGTCAATCTTTTTCACTTCCATCAGATTGAAGTCCGTGTGGCCAGCCATTCCGAACCAGGCGAACGGCTTCCCCTTCGCTGGCAGAGTCTCCGGATTGGGCTGGCCTGAGACGATGACGCCGGCGAGCTGGCCGGTTTGCATGGCCATCAACCACGCGACCGATGCGCCGCCTGAATGACCGGCGGCGTAGACCCTGTGTTCGTCGACCGCATAGCCGCCCAGTAGCGCCGGCCACATCGCACTGATCGCGCGCAGCGTCGGCTCCCACGGTCCGTTCCGCGAGTTCTCGGAGGCCGCAACAATCCAGCCGAAGCGCTCAGCCGCGTCGCGAAATACCTCTGTCGCACGTGGGGCCTGACCGCGCGGATCGAAGACCAGCAGGAGCGGCCACTTCCGGGATGGCTGATACGTGCCGGGAAGATAGAGCGTGTAGGTCTGAGTTGGATCGGATGGACAACTGACGTGCTCGACAACCTTGCCAGGGACCGGCTGGGCGGCGCCGTTGGCGGCCATCAAGAGCGCGACGATCAAAACGAGCCCGCGGACCATTGCTAAACGAAGCAAATAAGCAGCTTAGGTCATCTCACCCGCAGACAGGCCGAACCACCTTGAGATTATCACCCCGACACAATATAAGATGGGCAGGTTTATCGCGGGCCGACACCCTCAGAGACCCTGAGTTTGAAGCCTAAGACACTGAAACGCCTATGATTAGCGTTGCCGCTATCCGGATGCAACAGTTTGGAGTGCAGTTCTACCAGGCGTCGCTGAGCGCCAGCGATATCGACAAACTGGTCCGGTTCGAAGTTCTGAGTTACGGCGAACAGTCACAGCCGGTCCGAGGCGGACGGAAGAAGGTTCCTGCACCGACCAAGGTCAACTGGGATTTGCTCGAACGACGAATCGCTGCCAACGAGAAGGCGTATCAGCGA
>JBPYFA010000520.1:0-18395 GCA_051986585.1 Vicinamibacterales bacterium
TCTCGAATGGTGTCGAGCCAATTCACTGGTGGGCAAAGGGCAGCGGCGCGAACATGGAACTCGGTCCGGCGGCGGTGCCGATGATGCCCCACCGCGAGGACATGGTCTTCATCAACGGCCTGTTCAATCAGACCGCGTTCGTGTCGACGAGCCCGCATCTCGGGCGCATGAACGTGCTGTCGGGCGCGCCGGTGAGCCTCGATCCAAACGAGATCCGGGTCGGGACGTCGATGGACCAGATCATCGCGTCACAGATCGGCGGTCGAACCGCGATCCCGAGCCTGGTGCTTGGCATCGAGCCCAACGAGCTTCGACTCGAAGACGGCCTGTCGATGATCTACGGCTCGAGTCTCTCGTGGGTGTCGCCAACCAAGCCGGCGACCAAGGAGATCTACCCGTCGCGCGCGTTCGATCGCCTCGTCGGCGACGGGACGGGACGGAAGATCGATCGAAGCATTCTCGACGAGGTACGTCAGGACTCCCAGAGCCTGCGACCGAGGATCAGCCGCGGCGACAACGTCAAGCTGACCGAATACTTCGAATCGATTCGCGATATCGAAAAGCGCATCGAGAGAGCCTCGAAAGAAGAGCGGATCGAAGGCTGGCGCCCGACGCTGACGCAACCGGACATGCCACGTCCGAAGAACGAGCTGCCGCAGAACGTGCCCGATCACATGAAGCTGATGCTCGACCTGATCGTGCTCGCGTTCCAGATGGACAAGACGCGCATTGCGACCGTGATGCTGAACAACGATCTGTCGCAGATGAACTTCAAGTTCCTCGAAGGAGTGCAGGGCGCGCTCCATCTGGATCTGACGCACAACGGGCATGCTCCCGACAAGGAGGCGATGTATCTGAAGACGAATCAATTCCACTTCGCGCAGTTTGCTTACCTGACGAAGCGGATGAAGGAAATCTCCGAGGGCGAAACGACGCTGCTCGACAACTCGATTCTGATGTGTACGTCGAGTCTCTTCGATGGCGACGCGCACAGCGCCAACCAGTTGCCAATTCTGATCACGGGCAAGGGCGGCGGCACGATCAAAGGCGGACGCATTCTCGACTACCTGAACAAGGGAGATGAGAGCCGGAAGGCCTGCAGCCTGTATCTCTCGCTCATGGATCGCATGGGCGTGAAGCTCGATCGCTTCGGGGACGCGACGGCACGACTCGAAGAACTCTAGGGCGAGTCAATGTAAATGCTGAATGATGAATGATGAATGCTGAATGACGATCCCGGACTTGGGATGCGATCACCCCTGCGCTTGATTCTTTCGACGAGCCTGGTGCTCGTGCTCGGGGCACTGCCGTTCGCGCAGGATGCGACCGGGCCGCAACTCACCTTTCGAACCGGGATCGATCTCGTTCAGGTCGATGTCTCGGTCCTCGACAAGGATCGCCATCCCGTAACCGGTTTGAAGCCGGATGACTTCGTGGTGCGAGAGGACGGCAAGGTCCGCCCGATCGCGGCCTTCAGCACGGTGACCCTCCCGCCGCGTCCGCCGGAACCACCTGCGGCCTGGATGCGCGATGTCGCCCCGGATGTCGTCACCAATCTCGCACCGAAGGAAGGCCGCCTCGTCGTCATCCTGCTCGATCGCTCCATCGCTACCGATCAATTTCCGCCGGCGCGACAAACGGCTGAAGCCGCCATCGACCAACTCGGACCGAACGATCTGGCGGCCGTGATCTTCACGGGCGTGGGAGGTGTGCCGCAGAATTTCACCGCCAATCGGGCTCTCCTCCATGCCGCCCTCAATCAGCCCTTTCTGGGCGATGGAGAGAATCCATATGACGGTCAAGATCCCAAATGCCCGTGCGGCGTGTGCTCGCTCGAGGTGATGACGAATGTGGCCGACGCGCTGCGAGACGTTCCACACCGACGCAAGCTGCTGTTGTTCATCGGAAAGGCCGTCGCAGTAAACACCACGGCGATTGACTGTTTTGCCGAGGTGCGAGAGGCGCGAGAGAAACTGCTGCGCGCCGCCGGAGCGGCCAATTTAACCATTCACACGTTTGATTCTGCGCTCTTGCAAACTCTCGGAGTCACTGCCTCACGAGCGGGCGGCATACCCGATGTGACGGACGCGACCGCACGGTCGTCGCATCTCATTCGCCAGTTGGATCTGGCGTTCTATCCCGGCGAGACGGGCGGACGCGCCATCAAGAATACGAACGCTCCGTGGGAGCCGATGCCGGCGATCTTCACTGAGACAGACTCCTATTACGTGTTGGGCTTCGCGCCTTCGTTACCGAAGAATGACGGCTCGTTCCACACGATCGCCGTCGAAGTGAATCGCCCTGGCGTGCACGTTCATCCGCGGCAGGGTTACTACTCGCCCTCGCCGACCGCGGTTGCGCCAACGCCGTCGCCGAACGACGCGTCTGCTTCGCTGACTGCCGCTCTCGGAGAACTGTGGCCTCGCACGCAGATTCCGATGAGCGTCGTGACGGCTGCGTTTGCAACGCCAGGCGGACCCGGAGCCAGCGTTGCAATCCTCGCCCGCGCTCAGGAATCGGGGGCACAGACGGAATCAACTCGTGTCAACGTGGTGGCCGGAGCGTACGATCGCGACGGCAAACCGCTCGCCACGCAGGTTCAAACCATTGTCGTGGCGCCCTCGGCAGCAGGGCAGAAGGTGTTTCAGTACGAAGCGCTGTCGCGATTGCGCCTCGAGCCAGGCCGTCACGAGATTCGCGTCGCCGCCGAGGATCCGTCGCGTCATGTGGTCGGCAGCGTCTACACCTACGCAGATGTTCCGGATTTCGCAAAGGCTCCAGTTTCCCTGTCGGGAATCGTGCTCGGGTTGCGACCAGCCAAGCCTGACGGTACTTTTCGCGATCTGTTCCCGATCGAGCCCACCGCCAGCCGGGAGTTCAGCTCAGTCGGACACGTGACAGCGTTCCTGCGCGTCTATCAAGCGGAACGCGGCACTGTCGTTCCCGTCAAACTTACGACTCGCATTCTCGACGCATCGAATCGCGTTGTGCAGCAGTCTGGCGTGACCTTGTTCCAGGGAGACGACAAAACCAGCCACTCGGCCGACCACACGTTCGACCTGCCCCTCGCATCGCTCAACACTGGCCGGTATCTGCTGACGATTGAGGCGACTCGCGAACCGAAACAGACGGCTCGGCGAGATGTGATTTTTTCGGTTCGATAGACTCGACTACGGCTCACCCGACTCATTTCGGTTCGGACCTGCGGCCAGCCGCCGCTGACGATCGGTTCACCGAGGATCGTCGCTGCTGCGTTGATACTGCGCCCTCGCCATAGCCTTTGGCGAAGGCGGGCAACCGCCGTCGGCGTCGTCAAGTGCGCACCGGAGAAGCTGATTTTCCACGGCGCGAAACGAGACCGGCGATGCATTCCGGCGGCGCGCCGGCATGCTCCGCAACGCGTCGACCGCCGAACCGGCCCGTCCGGCGAACGAGCGGAGCGACGTGCCGGCGGGATTGCGTCGCCGGTCCGCGTGAGCGAACGAGCCGTTCGCATTTTTGAGCTATTTCGATTTCAGCACCACCCGGACGCTGAGGCCAACCGCGCGGGGATCGCCCGGCTGGCCGACAAACAGGCCGGTGTTTCCGGGTGCGGCGGTCAGCAGTTCGAAATAGTTCTTATCCAGCAGATTCCTCGACCACAGCGTGAGCGCCCAGCCATTGGCACTCTGAAAGCCGATGCGCGCATTCAGCAGCGAATAACCATCCACGACCAGATACCGCGAATAGCTTGCGCTCGATGAGAACCACGATCGGTAGCTGGCGTCGACGGCGGTGAACACGCGGCCTGAGTGGCCGAGGATCGTCGCGCGGCGGCCAGTCTCTCCGCCGATCGAGAACGCCCATTTGGAGATACCTGGCAGCACCGATCCGGAGATGTCTTTCGATGGCGGGCCACCCGTTTCTTCGAGGGGAGGTGGCGCGTCGGGAAACGAGACGTAGACGCCATCGGTGTAGGCGACGGCCGCGTACACGCTGCCGGCTTGCGCGACACGTGCAGCCGCATCGAACTCCGCACCGCGCACGCGAACCTTTTCGGCGTTGGCGAGGTAGCCGCGAAGCACGCCGACGCTGGCGTTGGTGACCTGCGCTTGAAAATTCCTGATCTCGGTGTCGTATGCCGTCAAGTTCGCGGTGATGCCCTTTCGCAGTTCCGTCTTCACGCCCGCCTCGAAATGGTGGACGTCCTCCGGCTTCACGGCGGCGGCGGAGATCACCGGCTGGTTTAGCGCGTCGGTGGGCACGCCGTTCAGGTTCAGTCCCACAGACTTGAATCCCGTCGCATAGGTGACGTACGCATGAACCGCGCTCGATGCATCGAAGGCGGCGGTGAGCTGGCCCGAAAGGTTCGTATCGTCCACGTCCGCCTTGTATGCTTGCGGCGCCAGCACCGATCGCTGCAGTGCGATCAGCGCCGGATCATCGGTCTGCAGGCCGCCATAGATCTGCTGATCGAAGTCGACGTCCTTCTGGTCGTAATTGACGCGCAGTCCTGGCAGGAGGCGGAACCGTTCGCCGACCGACAGCTCCAGCTGACCGAACACTGCCGCACTCGTGTTTCCATAGGTGACGTATTGATTGAAGCCGTATCCATCAAGCAGCCCGGGCGTGGCCGCGAGAGCGGTTGGCGCGAGCAGGAATCTCGCTGCGGCCGAACCCTGCTCCTGCTTGAATGACGGATTCGAATCGATCCCCTGGTGGAACGCGAACGCGCCGACGACGAAATTCGCCCGTGGCGACACCTCGCCGGCATAGCGGAGCTCCTGGGTCCACTGCCGCTGCGTCGATGGCGCCGCGGAGATCGTCGTCACCGGCAGGCCAATGAAATCGCGGTCGCTCGACGGGTTCCAGTTCCAATATCTCCATCCGCTTGTCGTCGTCAGGCGTCCGCGCCCGACCTTCCAGTCGACGTTGAGTGCGACGCCGCCGAGATCCTGGTACGAACGCAACGGCGTGTCGACATCGGTCACACGATCGAACGCGTTGAAGCTTGGGGCTGTGTAGCCGAGGTCGGCGGCGATTTGCGGGTATTGTCGATTTGATGGCCGCAGTGTCGGCGCGACCCCCGCGACCACTTGCGTGTAGCCCTCTGGACGCTGACGTGTGTGATCGGCCGACCCGGTGATCGCCAGCGTATCGGATGGGGCGAAGAGTAGTTGTCCACGGACGCCGAGATTATCGAGATCGTTGACCGCGGTCGCGGTCTTCACGTTGTAGACGGTCCCGTTCCGCTGCGTGCCTGAGAAGGAGGCGCGTCCGGCGAGCTTTTTTGCCAGCGGACCGCTCACCGACGCCTTCAACTGAACGAACTCGCGATCGCCAAGATTGAGCTCGAGATCGGTTGAGCGGTTGAAGGTGGGCTTGCGCGTCGTGACGTTGATCGCGCCCGCCGTCGTGTTCTTGCCGAACAGCGTCCCTTGCGGCCCGCGGAGCACCTCGATGCGCTCGACGTCGAGGAAGTCGAGCGTGGCCGCAGCCGGGCGGGAATAGAACACGCCATCGATGTACAACCCGACGCCGGGCTCGAGGCCGTCGTTGGTGAGCCCGAACGGGGCGCCAAGCCCGCGGATGTTGATCGCCGAGTTGCGCGGGTTGGTCGAGTAGAACTGCACCGTCGGGATCAACTCCTTCAGCCGATTCACGTTGAAGGCGCCAGCCTCGTTCGCGAGCTTGCCGTCCACGACCGAGAGCGGAATCGGCACTTCCTGTGCGACTTCCTCGACGCGCCTGGCGGTGACGACGACGGCTTCCGTCAGTTTCGACGGCACGAGCGTCACATCCACCGACGCGGCCTGGTCGGCCGCGAGCGCGGTTTGTCGAGCGGTCGGTTCGAATCCGTCGAGCGTGACTTCGATTCGATAGCGCCCTGGTACCAGAGCGGCGCTGCGATATGTGCCTTGCCCGTCGCTGACCGACTCGGCGACCGCGCCGCTGACTTCGTTGACGATGCGAATTGTCGCGCCGGGAATGGCGGCTCCAGAGGCGTCACGAATCAGACCAGCGATGGTCCCTGAATCCGGTCGCGCCCAAGCGAACGCGGGTGTGAGCATCAACAGAACCATCACGACCAAGGGGAAACGTGCGTGAGACATGACCCTCCACGACCGGCATGGGTTCCTGCGGTCGAAAAGCCACGCGCGACAGTCAGCGCGCAGCCAGACAAAATTTGATGTGAACGACGAAGCGGCCGATGGCGGGAGGCTCTGAACTAGCTCAGATCGGGTGAGGGCAGCTCACGTCCGGCCATCGGCGACCTACACGCGCACCGCGCGCCTGGTCTCGCGCACCGACAACACCGGGTGACTTCCACGCAGCATTGGTAGCAAAGCGCGGACCGGCGCAGGAGCTGCAGAAATACGAATGGATTTCAATTTCTGTCGAATACGATAGTATCTGCGTAATCATGAGACGGTTATTTCCGTGATATGACACAGAAAACGATCGCCGTCGACCCCAGGGGCGAAGCCGATCGGCTGATCGACGGTGATCTGCCGGGAACCGACGAGCGATTGATCGGCGGGGACACGGGGCTCGCCGCCGTCATGGCGCGCGCGCGCCTGGTGTCCCGCAGCGGCGCGCCCGTGCTGCTCTTTGGTGAAACCGGCACCGGCAAGGAAATCATTGCCCGGGCGATCCACGAGCACTCGCCGTTCCGCCGCGGCCCGTTCCGGCGAGTCAACTGCGGCGCGATCGCCCCGGAATTGATCGACTCCGAGCTCTTCGGCCACGAGGCGGGCGCCTTCACCGGCGCGGTCTCCCGCCGGAAGGGTTGGTTCGAGCAGGCCGATGGCGGGACGCTCTTTCTCGACGAGGTTGGTGAACTGCCGCCGGCGGCGCAGGTTCGGCTCCTTCGCGTCGTGCAGGACGGCGAGGTCGTTCGCGTCGGCGGCGAACGCGCCGTCCATGTCAAGGTAAGGATCGTGGCGGCGACGCACCGCGATCTGCCTGGGATGGTCGAGGCCCAGACGTTCCGTGGCGATCTCTACTATCGCCTGTCGGTCTTTCCGATCGTCATTCCGCCGCTGCGCGATCGTCCAGCGGACATCCGGGCTTTTGCCGAATATTTCGCCGACCGTGCGGCCAATCGCTTCGGCCTCAAGCCGGTGGCGGTGTCCGATGAGAATGTGCGCGTGCTGACGGCGTATCGCTGGCCTGGGAACGTTCGCGAGATGGCGGCGGTGATGGATCGCGCCGTGCTCGTCGGGCAGGGCCGCACGTTGAATGTCGCAGCGGCGCTCGGGCAAGACCCGCCGACGAGCCCCCCGGTCGCGGAACGATCAGACGAACGGACACCCACGACGTCGATCGAGCCGCTCGACACGATGATCCGCAATCACATTGAGCGAGCGCTTCGGGCGACGCACGGCCGGGTGGAAGGCCCGCACGGCGCCGCCCGACTGCTGCGGGTGAATCCACACACGCTCAGGGCGCGGATGCGCAAACTGCGCATCCCGTGGAAAGACTTCCGCCCGTCCCGCCGCGTGACCGACTGACGCATCGGATCTTCCGCCTAAAGGCGGAAGCTACAAGACGACAAACGAGAACCACAAACCAGAAACTAAGAACGCAAAACCAAAAACCGAAAACAGACGCGGTTTCGACACGCTCTTAAAACGTAAACCGGAACGCCAGCTGCATGATGCGTGGATCTCCCGCCAGGCTGGTGATGGTTCCGAACGTCGCGTCCGAAATGTTCCGGTTCGGCAACCCGAAATTGGTCGTGTTGAACAGATTGAACACGTCCCAGCGCAGCGTCGCCGAATAGTGACCGCCGAACTTGATCAGACGCTGCAGCGTCATGTCGTAGCTCTGGTAGCTGGGGCCGCGCAGGCGGTTGCGCAGCTCGTTGCCGAATACGCCAGAGGGGACGGGTTGAAACGCGGCGATGTTGAACCATTGGTCGACGGTCTGGGGACCGGCAGGGTCGCCGACGAGATTTGGCAGTCCCGTCATGTTGGTGCCGACGTTGTTGTTGCTCTGGTTGACGGTGAAGGGGCGTCCCGATCGCCAGGCGTACACGCCCGAGTACACCCAGTCGCGCGCGAAGGCGCTGTTCCCAAGCGGCAGATTGACCACAAAGTTGACCGCCAGCCGATGACGGACGTCGTAGTCGCTCGGGCCATACCAGGCGCTGAAGTCGCGAGCGTTTTGCGGAAACGCGTTCGATCCTTGCGTCGTCAGCTGTTCGGAGGTGTTGTCCTTCGAGTCGCCGAGCGTGTACGAGACGCCAAACGCGTAGCCGTTCGCGAAGCGCCTTTCGAGCCCGGTGTCGATGCCCTTGTACTCTGATTTGCCATTCTGATCGCGCCACTCGATGAAACCGAAGTTTGGATACGGCACAGCACCGAGCGCATTGTTCGCGCCAGGCGCGTTCGGCAGCGGCTGATTGAGGTTGACCAGAGATGCCAGGTCGGAGCCGCGCGTATAGACGAAGTCGGCGGTCGCCATCATGCCGTGCGTCAGCTCTCGCTGGACGCCGAAGCTCGTTTGATTGATCGTCGTCTTCGGCGCGTCCTCGTTGACGGCGCGGACCCGCAAGCGGCGCAGCTGCCCGTTCGCGGGATTCAGATCGGGGACTGTCAGGAACGCATCCGACGGCATGCCGTTCTTCAAGATGAACACCGGCGACCCCGACGTTTGCGTGACCGTATTGTTCACCAGCCCCGGCACGTTGAGCGCGAGCTGATCCTCGCTGCCAACGCGATCGAAGAGGTTGTAGAAAATTCCCCAGCCGCCGCGAAGGACGGTCTTCTCGTTCAACCGGTAGACGACGCCGATGCGCGGCGCAAAGTTGTTGGTGTCGGGATTGACGAGTCCGCGATCCTTGAGCGATCCGTCCGCGGCGAACAGCAGTGAACCAGTACCCGATGGATCGAAGTTGGTCTGATGGTTGTTGGCCTCGAGCGCCGGGGTGATGAAGTCGTAGCGAAGGCCAAGATTCAGGGTGAGGTGTCCGTTGACCTTCCAGTCGTCTTGGGCGAAGCCCATCGTCGCCCAGTGGCGCTGCTCGACCACCCACACGTTCGACAGCTGCAGATCGGAGACGTAGCCGAGCAGGAAGTCCGCCATCGGGTTGCCGGTGAACGCGTTGCGAAACCGGAGCGCACCACGGGTGGCCGGAATGTCCATGTACTGGTTTTTCATCGGCGCGATGACGTCCGCGCCGAATTTGAACGCGTGATTGCCGTGGAGCCACGACAGCGTGTCGAGGTACTCGAGCTGATCGGTGTGCTGGAACTTCGGCAGGAAGTCCGGCGAGCCGAGGCGGCCGAGGCCGGAGCCGCCGAAGAACCCATCAATCGTGATCCCGGGGAAGCCGCCGGCGACGAGCGGATTGGTGATCATGCCCGGAATCTGCGCGTTTTGCGGCGGAGTGAGGCCGAAGGCCTGGTGCACGGCGTCGGACCGCGAGCGCGACCACGACACGCGCAGTTCATTCACTTTGCTGGACGAGAGCACGTGCGTCCAGCCGCCGACGAACGCGTTCGTGTCGATCGCCTGATTGCCGAAGGCGGACGTGCCGGTGCCATCGATCACGCCGCCGAACGCCCCGGGAATCTCTCGATCGCGTGTGGAGTAGATGTAGCGGCCGAAGATGCTGTCCTTCGCGTTCGGACGCCAGTCGCTGCGCAGGAGCAGGCGATCGGAATTGTCGATCAGGTTGTCGGTGCGGAAAAAGTTATTGGCGCCGGGCTGATTAGGCAGCGGCACCAGGGCAATGATCGCGGCGGCATATGGATCGATGCGGCTTGCCGGAACGGTGTTGTTGTCGAAGTTCAATCCGGTGACCGGGTCCTTGATCGCGGTGGTGAAGATGCCGGCGCGTTGATCGGCGGTCGGGACGTTGGTGATTCGTGTGACGCCTCGAGTGATGCGCGTGCCCTCGTAGTCGGCAAAGAAGAAGGCGTGATCCTTGATCAGCGGTCCGCCAAGATTGCCCCCGTACTGGTTCTGTTTGTTGTCCGGTTTGGTCGCATTGGCGCGCTTCGAGAAGAAGTCGATCGAATCCATGGCCTGGTTGCGGAAGTACTCATAGGCCGTGCCGTGCACGCTATTGGTTCCGGACTTGGTCGACACGCTGACCGCCGCACCTGGCGATCGGCCGTACTCCGCGGCGTACGGACTGGTGACGACCTTGAACTCCTGAATCGCGTCGACCGACGGACGCGAGACTTGCGTCGTCAATTCCTGCACGTTCTCGGAGATGCTGTTGTTGTCGACGCCGTCGAGGAGGAAGTTGTTCTGCAGTGCACGGGCGCCATGGACGTTGATGCCGCCAGTACGTCCGAAGGACGTTCCTCCACCCTGTTCCGTGTAGCGATCACCCTGCACGCCAGGCACGAGCGCGAGCAGGTCGTCCCAGTTGCGAATCGCGAGCGGCAGATTCGACACTTGAAATTGTGGAATCACCGCTCCGAGCGTGGCATCGTTCGAATTCAGCAGCTGCGTCGTCTCACCAACGCTGACCGTTTCGCTGAAGGCGCCAACCTCCAGCGTCGTGTCGACGCGCGCGCGCTGGCCGACTTCCAAGGTGACGACCTGCGAGCTTTTCTTGAATCCTGTCAATTCCACGTCGATCTGATACTTGCCGGGAATCAGATTGACGAACAGATACGACCCTGTGTCGGTGGTCTGCTGCCTGGTGGCGATGTTGGTCGCCAGGTTCGTAATCGAGACCGTGGCACCGGGAACGACCGCGCCGCCGCTGTCTTTGATGACTCCGGTAAGAGTCGCCCGATCAACCTGGGCAAATGCCGCGCTCGAGCTCGTGATGATCAGCAGTGCGGCGGTCAGAGTTGTCTTCATGGGGTTCACCTCGCCTCGACTTGCCGTTCGATTGCTGTGTGGCTCACTTCTTCAGTGCGGCGAGGAAGAACTCGAGCTTCGCTCCCTCAGCCACACTCATCGCCCCAGTCCGCGTCCCCAGTTCCATCGTCTGGTGCGCCGTTGGGCTGTAGGCGGGCCATGGCGGCAGGCCGGGCCCGTTCGGATCCCCTTTCTTCGCGAAGTTCGTCCAGTACGACGACACCGTGTCGGAGAGCTGCTTGTCGGCCGCCTCCCAGGGACGATCGATCTTGCTCAACGTTTCGAAGATGTACGGAACTTCAGACGTATGGAAGGCGCCGAACTCCGGATGCGCCGGCCAGGGCAGCACGTGGTTGAAGAAATATGTGTAGATACGCTTGCTGGCCTTGAGTTGTTCGGCGGCCCACAGATCCATGGAGACGCGTACGCGATCGCGTCCCGCGCTCTTCTGCGCAGCGGTCACATCGGCATCAGACGACACGGGGTACAGCTTGAGGAACTCGTCCGCCCGGTCAGCGTAAGAACGTTGCGCGTTGCTCTGATAGGTAGGGATCGATGGCGTCTGCGCCGGTCCGCCCGCGCCGCTGACGCCGAGATCGTCGGCGACGAAGCCAACGATCAGCGGCACCTGATCCGACGGATCGGTAGTCGGAAGAACCCAGCCATCCTTGAAAGGACCATTCGGCACGGTGACCGCACCGCGTCCGCCACTGGACCCAAAGAATGATGTGGCCGGCATCGCTCGCAGTTCGGCAAGCGTGTGCGCGCCTTTGGATTCGGCGTATTTGGCGCCGGCGGCTTCGCGATCCGCGAGCGTCTGGTTCGCGTTCAGCGCGTTGCTACCGAGCAGCCCGGGACCGCTCTGGGCGATTGCGCGAGCGAACAGTCCCTTCGCCAGTGGCGATCGCATCAGATCGACCACCGAGAGTGCGCCGGCCGACTGGCCGAAAATCGTGACGTTTGTCGGGTCGCCGCCAAAGCCGGCGATGTTTTTCTGCGCCCATTGAAGTGCGGCGATCTGATCGAGCAGGCCGTAATTGCCCGAGACGTGGTGCTCTGATTCCTTCGAAAGATCAGGGTGCACGAGGAAGCCGATCGGCCCGACGCGGTAGTTGACGCTGACGATGATGACGCCCTTTTTCGCCAGTTCGGTACCGTCGTAGACGGCCACCGAGCTCGAGCCCTCGTTGAAGCCGCCGCCGTAGATCCAGAACATCACCGGCAGCCCCGCGTTCGCCGCCTTGGCGGGCGTCCACACGTTGAGGAAAAGACAGTCCTCTCCGATCGGTCCCTGGGTCATGAACTCTTCGGTCCACGGAAGCCGAGAGCCGGCCTGGTTCTGCATGCAACTCGTGCCGAAGTGATCGGCCTTGCGTACTCCTTCCCAGTGCGCGACCGGCTGAGGCGCCCGCCAGCGGAGGTCACCAACCGGGGGAGCGCCGAATGGGATCCCAAGGAAGGCCGTGATCCCGCCAGCTGCCGACGCGCCCGAGACCGCGCCCGCATCGGTCTTGACCGTATCCAGTCCTGCGCGCGCGGTCAGCGAAGATCCGACCATGGTGCTGAGGCAGAGGATGAAGCCAGCGGAGACAATGCTTCGAACAGTCATCAGTTGTCCTCTTCGCTTAGTTGGCGCTGTCCCCCAATCCTTGCCAGCGCCTCGACGTGTTCCAGGCGACCCTCAGCTTGTCGAACGATCGCTCGTTCGCTCGCGCCATTGATTTGATAGGAGTGCCGCTTCGTTAACTTTCCGTAGCTGAAGGATAGATCACTTGGCGCGAGAACCGCTGCACAGACCGTCCCGGAATGCGGACCCCAGATCGCGCATCCCGGATCCCGCATCCCGGATCCGAGTAGACTGAACCTGTGACTACCGGCGCTCAATCGACCCGCGCACCGGGAATGACGAAATTCCACGCCGTCGTCGCGGATCTCGTCGTCGAAACGCCTGACACGGTGACCGCCTTTCTCGACGTCGGGGAGCCAGTCACGTATCGGGCCGGGCAGTACGTGACGATCGATCCGCACCAGTTTCCGTCGCTCGGCAGCATGACCCGTTATCTCGAACATCTAAAGGGCCGGGCAGAGCCTCCGCGCGCCTATTCGATGAGCTCCGCGCCGCGGGAGTCCCACGTCGCAATCACCATTAAAGAGGAAGTGTATGACGGGGTGATGACGTACCCTCCGCTCATCTCCGGCTTCCTCGTGCACCAGCTCCGGGCTGGCGATCACCTCATCGTGCTCGGATTCGCCGGCGGTTACGTGCTTCCGGAACACATCGCGACCGATCATATTCTCCATCTCTGTGCCGGTTCGGGCAGCGTTCCAAATCTCTCAATCATCAAGGACGCGCTCGTTCGCCACGAACACCTGCGCCATACGTTCATCTACTCGAACAAGACATCGCAGGACATCATCTTTCGCACGCAGCTGGCGGAGCTGGCCGGGGCGCATCCCGACCGGCTCAAAGTCATTCACACGATTACGCGCGAATCAGGCGTGGCTTCGCCCAACGAAGACATTCGCCACGGGCGTGTGACTTTGGACCTGTTGCGCGAGGTGTTCGAGCGGGAGCCGAACACCGTTGTCTACGCGTGCGGCCCCGCCGTCAGCGTCTGGGAACGCCGCGCGCACGCTGCGGCCGGTACGACGCCCACGCCTCGATTCCTCGAGACGATGCAAGCCTATCTGCACGAGCTGAAGATTCCGCGGGAACGCGTGAAAATAGAGGCGTTCGGGTAAATGCTGAATTGTGAATGATGAAGGCTGAATGACTGATTGCTGATTGTTGATTGTTGATTGCTAAGTGCTGATTGAAGATCAAAATCAGCAATTTCAATGCGCATCATCGACTTCCACAACCACTACTATCCTCCCGTTTATGTGAAGGCGCTGGCCTCGTCCGGATTGGTGGCCAAGGTCACCTACGACGCGGACGGCAATCCGTGCGTGCACTATCCGGGGGACTACAACATCCTCGTGCCCGGGCATCGCGACATTGATTACCGGCAGCGCGTGCTCGATCAGCATGGCGTCTCGAGCCAGGTGTTGAGTTTCACCACGCCGGGCGTGCACGTTGAACCGCGTGAGGTAGCGATCAGGCTGGCGCAGGAAATCAACGATGCGTTCGCGCAGGTGGTTCGCGAGCGCCCCGGCCGCTTTTCCGCCCTTGCCACTTTGCCTCTGAACGATCCCGACGCATCGGTGGAGGAGCTCGAGCGCGCGATGAACGTGCTCGGACTTCCCGGCGCCATGGTGTTCAGCAACGTCAATCACGTCGCGCTCGCGGACGAACGATTCGACGCGTTGTGGCGAAAGGCGAACGAGCTCGACGCGGTCATCTACATTCATCCAACGGACCCGGCAGGGGTCGAGGCCATGCTCGATTACTGGCTGATGCCGCTCGTCGGGTTCCTGATGGATACCACTCTCGCCGCGGCCACGCTCGTGTTCAGTGGCGTTGTGGTAGATTACCCACGGATCCGCTGGGTGCTGACGCACATGGGCGGGGCGATTCCCTACCTCGCCGAGCGCCTCGATCGTGGATACCGTGCGTTTGCCGAGTGCCGTCAGCACATCGATCGCCCACCGAGCGAATATCTGAAAACGTTCTACTACGACACCGTCAATTTCAATCCGTCCGCGATCCGGCTCGCGCTCGACTTCGCCGGCCCCGATCGGATCCTTGCGGGCAGCGACTATCCGCACCAGATCGGCAGCATTCCGCTGATGCTCGAAACCATCCGCGCCGTCGACGTCAGCGACGCGATCCGCCAGAAGATTTTCGGCGGCAACGCCGCACAACTGCTCGGACTCGCTGCGCCCGGCCCATCGCTCTCGTCCTAATCTGCGAGAAGCGACGAACCCGGTAGAACCCAGAACCCGGTAGAACCCTGTAGAACCCCGAACCTGGTAGAACCCCGCCGAACCCCGCAGAACCCCGTAGAACCTCGCTCTTGGTTCTCCGAGATGTCGTAGAAACTCCGGTAAAACGTATCACCAGCGTCGCGGTGTTCAGCTAAGTCGTTGACCGGCGAAAAAAAGCTGTGTCTATCTGCGGGACTCGAAGTTGCACCGCGGCGACGTCGCCACTGTGCGAAGGGGGTCTCGCGTTGAGCATTCGGAGGCTGTTGCAAGAGAACGTTCCCAGAGTGATCACGATCGCCGGAGCGGTCGTCGTCGCGGCCATCGGACCACCGGCGGCGCTCGCGCAGCAACCGCCGGCAGCGACCTGCCCGTGTCCGCCATCCCCATCGCCGCCACCGATTTGGACCGGCAGCGCGGGATTCGGGTTGACGATGAATCGAGGGAATACCGACACGACCAACATCAATCTGTCGTTTGACGCGACTCGTGATCCGAAGACGAAGGATATCTGGAAGCTTCAGGCGCTCTACCTGCGCGGAGATACGAACGGTGAGCTGAGTGCCAATCGTGTGTTCGCGCAAGCACGCTACGAGCGAAAGATTACCGAGCGTGTGTTTGCCTTCGGTCAGCTCCCGTACCTGCGAGATCGATTCAAGGGGCTCGAGTACCACCTGGCACCGAGCGGCGGGGTCGGCTACAAATTGATCGCCACGCCGCGCACGACGCTCGCGGCAGACGCGGGCCTCGGAGTGAAATGGGAGAAGAATCCGGGCCTCGACGTGAAGACGTCGGCGGTCGTGACCTCCGGCGACCGATTTGAGTTCAAGCTATCGCCGACGTCGGCAATCACCCAGGCGTTCACGTCAACCTGGAACGCGAACGATTGGGGCGAAGCGCTCTACACGTTTGCCGCCGGCACCGCCGCCGGGTTGACGACCCGGAGTCAGTTGAAGATCGAGTTCCTCGACACCTACGCGACGCGTCCGCCGCAAGCGGAAATCAAGAACAACGACGTCGCCTTCCTCACCGCGCTGGTCTACAAGTTCTAATCGGTTCGTGTCCCAAATGTTGAGGCGAGCCTGCTTCGGTCTCTCGGGGATTCGACCAAAAGGCCGTTAATAACGGTTTCCCGTGGGCCCAGGAGCGGGCGTTCGGGACCCGCCACGGTATCTCGTGACTTTCCTGCAAATGTATGTAACAATGGTAGTTATGTGGAACGGTTTCGACTCGGAACTGTCCCGGCAACTGGCTCACATCCGCCAAGCAGTGTCGCGTCAGCACCAGACGCCGACCTCCGAATGGCCGCTGATTGTGGAGGAATCGCGCGCCGAGCTGCTGGTCGTGCGCGAGTGGCCGGACGGATCGTTGACCGCCTACACCATGCCCGTCCCTGACACACATTTGTAACAACTTCTTCGCCACGCATTTCGTCCTTGGTCCGTACTAAGACCAAGGTCCAATCCGCTTTACCCCAAATCCAACGACGTCCTACCGCCCACGCGTGATTGAATCACTGCCACGAAAAGTTCTGATGTCTAGTTGGCAGGAGGTACACATGCCTCAGTCCGCATTTCGCACCGCCGTGTTCGACTCGGTCCGCCCGCCGCTTCGCCCTGTTCCATCCGCGCACGTGCCGGAAGACGAGGAACTAATTGTCGGCGTCAGCGACGCGATGCGTTACGTCATGTTCCGAATCGAGCAGGTGGCGCCCACCGATGCAACAGTGCTGCTCTATGGTGAGACCGGCACGGGCAAGGAATTGCTGGCGCGTGCGATCCATCGTCGAAGCGCCCGAGCGCAGCACCCGTTTGTCGTCGTGAACTGCGCGGCCATGCCGGCAACGCTGATCGAAAGCGAACTGTTTGGCCGCGAACGCGGTGCGTTTACCGGCGCTCACACGTCGCAGGTGGGACGATTCGAGCTCGCCAACCGCGGCACGATCTTCCTCGACGAGATCGGCGAACTGCCGCTCGAAGTTCAGCCGAAGCTGTTGCGCGCGCTGCAGGAGGGCCAGGTCGAACGTCTGGGAAGCCCGCGCACCGTCGATGTCGACGTGCGCATCATTGCCGCAACCAATCGCGATCTGTCGGAGGAAGTGCGCGAGGGACGGTTCCGCCGCGATCTCTTCTATCGCCTGAACGTGTTTCCGATTACGCTGCCGTCGCTCCGCCAGCATCGTGAAGACATTCCGATGCTCGCGCAGCATCTGCTCCAGCGCCTGGGACGCGCGCTGAACAAGCGCGTCGACACGATCCCGTCCGATGTGATGGCGACGCTCGAAGCTCACGACTGGCCGGGCAACGTGCGCGAGCTCGAAAATGTCCTGCAGCGAGCGATCATTCTGTCGCGGGACAACGGCCTGGCCAGCATCGATCTCAGCGCGTCGAACCTCGAGACCGCGGCGACGCCGGAGAATTCGACGCTGACCGACGTCGAACGGCGCCACATCGTTCGGGTGTTGACCGCCAGCCGGTGGCGCATCGAGGGGGCCGCGGGCGCCGCTCAGGTACTCGGCTTGAAGCCAAGCACGCTGCGCAGCCGCATGATGAAGCTCGGGATCTCGCGTCCACGCTGACACGATCGCCTTACGGGGCACGCAGCAGCCTGACGACGCGCGAGTGGACCTCATCGAAGATGATCACCGGCTCGTCGCGAAGCAGGATCCGAATGCCTTTGAAGATCTGAAAATCGCGTGAGTTGAAGAATACATCGGCGGTCGCCGTCGACTGCCACTCCGAAATCACCATGAAGGCGTTGGGGTCGTCGGCGTCTTCGAGCAGACGACTACGGGCGCACCCCGACGTGGTGCGCATCCGCCGCACCGTTTCATCCACCGCGCTCAGGACTTCGGCGCGTTTATGCGGCTGCACCCGAAACCCGATCGACGCAAGCAGCATCCCACGCACGGGAGCTGCCGGCTGGAGGGTCATGACGTCCTCGCTCAGTTAACGCGCGTCCGGCGCGCACCATGGGATCCGACTGGCACCGTGCAACGACCCTGCCGTGAAGGATGAGCAGCGCATCGGGCTTCTGCCTAACAGATCCGACCGTGAGCGACGGACACCGCCACGACCAGTCGCGGCCCGCTACGGTATTCCACAGTCATCGACGTGAGAATCTGCCGTCAAGCCTCGGATTTCACTGGAGAAGATCGCTGGCGTGCCGCTTGAGAACGCAGCCACCTGGCAGCATGAAATTCGTCGTCACCGCGTCCATCGTCCTTCAGGTGATCGCCGTCGGGATTCAGACGAACCCGGCGAATCTCTTCACCTGCGTCAGGCGGCCGGCCTGGATCGTTCGAATCGTGTTCGCGATGTTCGTCGCGGTGCCCGCGCTCGCTGTTGTGCTGGTGAAGGTGTCGAGCGCGTCGGATCGCATCAAGGCTGCGTTGCTATTGATGTCGATCGCGGCAGCGGCTCCGTTGCTTCCGAGGAAGCTCTTGAAGATTGGTGTGGACGCGGGTTTTGCCGAGAGTCTCTCCGCCGTGACGATGCTGCTTGCGATTCCGCTGGTGCCGGCCACCGCCTCGGTGCTCGGCCGCCTGTTTGGACGGGACGTGGTCGTGTCACCGGCCGCCGTCGCCGGGACATTGGCGACGACTTTCCTCGTGCCGTTGGTCGTCGGAATGGTCTTGAAAGCCGCGCTCGGCCATCGCGCTGCCCGACTGGGCGACGTCTGTGCGATGGCCGGGACATCGCTGCTGGTGGTGATTGTGATGCTAT
>JBPYFA010000521.1:0-8536 GCA_051986585.1 Vicinamibacterales bacterium
TCCAGTCGGAAGTCGCCGAATTGGAACGCCGCCTCGATAACCTGCGCGCCGTGCTTCCGGAGCAGAAGGACGTTGCCGACATCCTCCGCCGCGTGCAGGGGCTGGCGACGCAGTCGAGCCTGAACATTCAGCGGTTCACCCCGCAGGAACCAAAACAGGAAGCGATGTACGCGTCACTGCCGTTCAAGATTCGGGCTGAAGGCACCTACAACAATCTCGGGCTCTTCTTCGATCGCATCAGCAAGTTTCCGCGAATCATCAACGTGGGCGAGATCGTGATCAAGCCGCGGCAGGTGCAGGACGCAACCGCCAGCATCGAAGCCGAGTGTGTCGCGACGACGTTTGTGCTGCAGGAAAGCAAGGCCCCGGCCGGCGGGCGCGGTGGCCGCGGCACGGTGCCGAAGCAGCCCTCTGCGAAATGACTTCCATGATGCGCTCCATTCGTCGCGTCGTGATCGTGAGCGTGGCTCCGTTGATGGTCGTGGCCGCGACCGCGGCCGCGCAGCAGCGCGGCCAGTCCCCGCAAACACCGGCGCCACTGTCCGCACCTGCGCCGACCGCTGTACCCGCTGCCAGCGCACCTGGTCAGCAGATGGCGAAGCCCGCGGAGGCTGGTGCGCCGTTCACCTTCAACCCCGAAGGGCGACGCGATCCGTTCGTCAGTCTGATCGGCCGCGGCAACGATCCGAAGGCCGCCGGCGCGCGGCCGCCTGGCGTGCCCGGACTGCTCATCAACGAAGTCAGCGTAAAAGGGATCGTCCGCAACAGTGCGGGATTCGTGGCGCTCATTCAGGGCCCAGACAACAAGACCTATGTGGTCAAAGCGGGAGATCGTCTGATGGACGGATCGGTGAAATCGATTGTCGCTGACGCCGTGGTGTTTTCGCAGGACGTCAACGATCCGCTGTCGCTCGTGAAGCAGAAAGAGATTCGGAAAGCCCTGAGAACCGCCGAGGGGGGGCGTGGATGAGCGAGCAGTTGCGGCAGACCTTTTTCTCGCGTGCCGGCGCAGTCCAGGCGATCGTCGCTCTGGTGCTGGCGCTCGGCAGCAGCCTGTCTCTCTCGGCAGGCACCATGCCGATCCGGCTGCTCGGCGTGTCGGCGCAGGGCAGCGCGGTGCTGATTGAGGCCACCGAGCCGGCCGCTTACGTCGTCAAGCGTCCGGACACGCTGACGGTGCTGGTTGAATTACGCAACGTGTCGGTCGGCGTAGCCACCGCAAACGTTGTCGTCGACCGCCGCGACCCGATTACGAGCGTCACGATAGAGCAGGGCGTTGGCGACGACGGGCAAAGTGTGGCTCGCGTCCGCGTCGGGCTCTCGCGTGGGGTGGAATACGCGGTACATAGTGCGCGCAACACGATTCGTCTGGATCTGACTTCACCCACTCGCGAAGTCCAGCCGGATGCGCCGATGCAGGTACCGGGCGCGACTCCTCGCCGCGAGTCGGCCGATTTTGCGCCGATCGTCGAGGCGCCGGTCGCGACGATTCTCGATCGCGTCCGTTCCAGGTATACGCCGGCAGCGACGACGATCACGCTCGGTGGAAATGGACGCTTGACGCCCGCTGACGTCAGCGAAGTGGAGGAGGCACCGAGACGCCTCGTGCTCGATTTCTTGAACGTGTCGTCGAGTGCACCCTCGCAGGTGAGCGTCGAGGGCCCCCTGGTCAAACGCGTGCGGGTGTCGCTCAACAGCCGCACCCCGCTCGTCACCCGCGTCGTCATGGAAGTTGCGGAAGGCGCGACATATCACGTGGAGCGAGCCGGAACGGCCGGCAGCGATCTGGCCGTCATCTTCGAGTCGGGCCAGAAGTCAAACGTGGCCATGCTGACGCCGGCGCCTACAGGCGCGAAACGCACCGAGCCCGAGCCTGACATATCGATCGAGCAGGCGATTGCCAACGCCGCTGCGATCACGCCAAAGGCAGCGCCGGCTCAAGCAGCAGGCTCTGCTCCCGGAACCCAATCGCCGGCTCAAGCGCCCGTACAACCGACGGCTCAAGCGGCGGCGGCTCAGCCCAAGCCATTGCCCGCTGAGGCTCCACCGCCGGTCGCCGCCAAACAAGCGCCGACTTCTGCCCGGCCAACTGCCTCTGTTCCGCCGCAGACGCCTCCGGTGCGCGACCAGGCGCCACCTGCTGCGCCGGCACAGTCGACTACGCGACCGACTCAGCAGGTCATCACCGGAGGAGGGGAGAAACAGTACAAAGGGACGCCGATCACGCTCGACTTCTCCGGCGCGGATCTGCGATCGGTTCTCCGTTACTTCAATGAGATCAGCGGCCTCAACATCATCATCGACCCATCGGTTCCGGCGACGCCAATCGATGTCGTGCTGCGCGATGTACCGTGGGACCAGGCATTCGAGACGCTGCTGAAAACGCACAAGCTTGGCTACGTGGCCGAGGGCACGATCGTACGAATCGCGCCGCTATCGGTGCTTGCCGAAGAGGAAGGTGATCGCAGGAAGCTCGCCGAAGCCAAAGCCTTGGCTGGCGATCTTCGGGTGCAGACCTTCTCCCTCAGCTACGCCAAAGCCGGTGATCTGTCGCCGCTCCTCGTCAAGTCGGCGCTGTCGCAGCGCGGACAGATCCAGGTCGACGCACGGACCAACACGATCATCATCACCGACTTGCCGGATCGGCTGCAGACCGTGTCGGCCCTCCTTGGTGCGCTCGATCGTCCGGAGCCCCAAGTCGAGGTCGAAGCGCGTGTGGTGCAGACGACTCGTGAATTTGCCAAGGCGCTCGGTGTCCAGTGGGGCCTGAACGGCCGGGTGACACCCGGAATCGGCAATACCACCGGCCTGGCGTTCCCGAACAACGGCACGTTGAATGGTCGGACCGGCGCGAACAACACGCCGAACGACAATCGCGCAACGGCGAACGATACGACTGGAACCGTGGTCAACCTCCCGGTTCCCGGGGCGACTTCGGGGATCGGTCTGGCGATGGGCGCGATCAACGGTGCGTTCAACGTTGACGTCGCCCTCACGGCGCTCGAGCGGAGCGGCAAGGGGCGAATCCTCTCGACCCCGCGGTTGACGACGCAGAACAACGTCGCCGCGGAGGTCACCCAGGGTATTCAGATTCCGATTCAGACGGTCGCCAACAACACCGTCACCGTCAGCTTCAAGGACGCGGCGCTGACGCTCCAGGTGA
Organism: Vicinamibacterales bacterium; assembly: GCA_051986585.1. Lineage (GTDB taxonomy): Bacteria > Acidobacteriota > Vicinamibacteria > Vicinamibacterales > 2-12-FULL-66-21 > JALZOC01. The sequence goes on from JBPYFA010000521.1 coordinate 3,164, forward strand.
CGCCGCAGATCACGTCGGCCAACACCGTGATCATGCAGATCACGCTCGAAAACGCGACCCCGGACTTCAGCCGCCAGGTCAACGGCATCCCGCCGATCGACACGCAGCGCGCACGCACGCAGGTCCAGGTCGACGACGGGGCAACCACGATCATCGGTGGAATCTTTGTGAGCCAGGAACAGATCTCGAACGAGCGGACGCCTGGGCTCTATCGCTTGCCGCTTCTCGGTTGGTTGTTCAAGCGCGACACGACCTCCGACGAAAGCCGCGAGCTGCTGATCTTCATCACTCCTCGCATCATCAGAGGCTGACGACTATGACGAAAGCGGTCTGGGGCTCGGGAATCCGGTTGGCGAGCGCGATCGTGCTCGCCGTGGCCGCCGCGTCATGCGGAACACAGACACGGGAAGGCACCGCGTCCTCATATCTGATCATCGCCGCGCTCGAGGCCGCATCCGGCGCGGATGCGAGCACGTTCGGCTCAGGGCTCGCTTCCGACGTGATCACCGTCAAGAACAACGTCCCGACCTACTTCGGAGATCCGGGGCGGGTGACGTTCAAGCTCGGACTCAAGGATCCGGGGCCGTCATCGTCGCCGGTGACGCCAACGCAGAACAACTGGATCACGCTCACGCAGTATCACGTCCAGTACATCCGTTCGGATGGCCACAACGTCGAGGGCGTGGACGTGCCGTTTTCGTTCGACGGCGGGCTCGCCGGCACGGTGTCCGACGACACGACGGTGGGGTTCATGCTGGTTCGAAATCAGGCGAAGCAAGAAGCGCCACTGAAGGCTCTGCAGTCGAATGCAATCGTCATCTCCACGATCGCCAGGGTCACCTTCTACGGCCACGACCAGACCGGCCGGGAGGTGAGCGCGACCGGAAATATCGACGTCAGTTTCGCCAACTTTGGCGATCCCCAGTGAGATGTCGGAAATCGCAGTTGCGGCGTCGGCGGGTGCCGGTGGTTCAAATATGAAGAAACGATCATTTTCACTGCTCGCGGTGCCCCACCGCTCGCCGTTGCTCGGCGACTTGGCGCCCCGCTCGGGCCTCAGGCGCTTCACACGGTCGATGATCCTGTATGCGGTCGCGCTCGCGGCGACGTCGGCGGGATGTACGACGAAGAGTCAGGACACGCCGCCGTTGACAGGCCCTTCGGAGCTTGGCTTGTCGATTTCAATTTCGCCAAATCCAGACATCCTCGTGCAGGACGGCGCCTCGCAGTCGCGCGTGTTGATCACCGCTCGTGATTCGAACGGCAAGCCCAAGAAGGACGTCTCGCTCATCGCCGAAATCTTCGTCAACGGCGTCCACACTGATTTCGGCTCGATTTCACAGCGCAGTCTGGTCACCGACACGAATGGCGAAGCCTCGTTGATGTACACGGCACCAGCCCTGCCGGCGGGCCCAGCGGTGGACACCGGCACAGTTATCGAAATTGCCGTGACCCCGCTCGAAAGGAGTGGCGGCTTCGGGAACAGCACAACCAGAACCGCAGCGATTCGACTGATGCCGCCAGGAGTCGTCGTTCCCGCTGACGGTCTCCAGCCGGCGTTCACGATCACGCCGACCTCCCCGACCGATCACCAGACCGTTCTGTTCGACGCATCCACCAGCACGTCGAGCCCGAACAATCCGATTGCTTCGTACTCGTGGAACTTCGGGGACGGAGTAACGGCGAGCGGCCGTACGGCCACGCATTCATACTCGGTGGCCGGGACCTACGCTGTCACGCTGACGATTACCGACCAGTACAACCGGTCGGCGAGCACGACGCAGTCGCTCGATGTCGCCGGCGGTACTGCGCCGACCGCGAGCTTCCTGTCGTCGCCGGCGGCTCCGCGCATCGGCGATCTCGTGAACTTCAACGCGTCAGCGAGCATCGCCGCGGCAGGCCGCACGATTCGGACCTATGCCTGGGACTTTGGCGACGGCACGCAGAAGTCATCGTCGAGCGCGATCACGACTCACGACTTCGTCACCGCGGGCGTCTTCACCGTCACGCTGGTGGTGACTGACGATGCCGGGCGCCAGGGTGTGGCGACGGCGCCGATCACGATCGCCGCCGATACGCCGACCGCCGACTTCACATTCTCGCAGCTGCCGCCGAACGTCGCGCATAACATGCAGTTCAACTCGTCCGGGTCGTCGGCATCGCCAGGCCGGACGATTGCGTCGTATTCGTGGGACTTCGGCGACGGCGGCAGCAGCACGCTCGCGTCCCCATCGCACGCTTACGCAGCTGCGGCCAGCTACAACGTCACGCTCACGGTCACCGACAGCGCGGGCAAGGTCGGACGTGTGACGAAGACGGTGCAGGTGCAGTAGTCTTCAGCCCGTGGCAGACAGTCCACGCATCGAAGAATTGAAACGCCGGGTCCAATCGGACCCGGCGTCGATCGCGTTCGCCGCGCTTGCCGAGGAGTACCGTCGTGGCGGCAGGTTCGATGAAGCCATCGATACCTGCAAGACAGGTCTGACGCGCCATCCTTCGTACCTGTCCGCGCATGTGACGCTTGGCCGCGCCCTGATCGAAGTCGGCCGGCTGTCCGAAGCCCGCGAACAACTCGAGTACGTCCTCAAGCTCGCGCCTGAGAATCTTGCGGCAATCCGGGGACTGGCGGAGATTCACCATCGGCTCGGCGATGAATCCATCGAGCAGGTTGCCGACGCCGCTCCGAGTGTTGAACCGGCACCTGCTGTGGCGTCATCCGAGGAGCCACCGACACGCGACTCAGATCCAGCGCCGGACCCACCTTCGCCCATCCCGATTCGGATTCGAGCGGACGAGCCCTCACCGATCCAGTATTCGCCTTCACCGGTGATCGCGGCTTCAAATCTGCCGGTGGCCGAGGCGGCTGGATCAATTCCTAGCGATTTCACGTATCCTGGACCCGTCGATCCTGGTCTTGCCGGGCTCGAGGAATTCCTGAATGCCATCATTCGGGCGCGCGGCCAGCGGGCCGGCGTCCGCTGATTCGCTGCTCGTACCATGTCTGCGTCGCCGGTTTCCGCTTCGGGTCGGCGTCTTGCCGCACTTCGGTCAGATCTTCGCGCGCTCAATCTGGACGCGTTCGTGGTCACCCATCTTCCGAACCTGCGGTATCTCACCGGGCTGAACGCGACTGCCGGAGCGGTTGTCGTGAGCGATCACGACTGCATGCTCGTCGTTGATTTCAGGTATCTCACCGCGGCCAGCGCATTGCTGGCGGCCCTCCCCGATCGTCCTTTTGAAATTCAAGTCGTTGAAAACACCTACGACGACACTCTGGCGGAACGGCTGGCGTCCTCGAGCGGCTCGAGGATCGGCATCGAAGCCGCGTCGATGACCGTGGGTCGGTTCAATCGCCTGGCTGACGCACTGGCCAGAACCCGACGTGCTCCCGACGGCCCACCACTGCTGTTACCGACCGAGCGTGTGATCGAGCGCCGCCGTGCAGTAAAAGACGACGAAGAGATGGCAATACTTCGCGAAGCGGGGCGGCGGCTGTCGCTGTCGGCCCGCGGGTTGCCGGCGCTGGTTGTTGAAGGCCGCACAGAACTCGAGATCGCCGCCGACATCGAGAGCGCGCTACGGTCAGCCGGTTTTGAACGACCCGCGTTTGAGACGATCGTCGCTTCTGGAGAGAACGCCGCCCGTCCACATGCCCGTCCTGGGAGTCGCCGGCTCCAGCGACGGGACGGGGTGGTGCTGGACTTCGGGGGTGTCTACGACGGATACTGCGTGGATCTGACGCGGACACTGTCGGTTGGGCCGGCAGCGCCGGATTTATCGCGACTTTTTGCCGCTGTCCGCGAGGCACATGATGCCGCGATCGCGTTTGTAAAGCCGGGGGCGCGGCCGAGCGAGATTGATCAGGCGGCTCGCCAGGTCCTGGCGAGGCACGGGCTCGCAGAGGCGTTCGGGCACGGTACCGGACACGGTCTCGGACTGGAAGTACATGAAGATCCAAGGATTACGAAACTTCCGGGGGCGCTGCCTGACGAGTCGGTCGTGCCAGGGATGGTGTTCACGATTGAGCCAGGCGCCTACGTGCCTGGGCTGGGCGGCGTCCGCATCGAAGACGATGTGCTGGTCGTCGAAGGCGGCTGCGAAGTATTGACGGACGTGCCGATAGAGTTTTAGAGCCGGGCACGTCGGGGACGAAGGCGAGATAAGCAAGAAGCGGAGCGGGGCTCGTGGGCCCCCGCGAAGCGAGCGTGCAGTGGGGTGGGGGCGAAGCCCCCGGATCGATGGAGGCCGATGGAGTTCGAGGATATTGAGCGGATTCTGGAGCTTGTTCGACAGCACGACCTCGCGGAATTTGAGGTTGAGAGCGACGGGATGAAGCTTCGGGTCCGGAAGGCGTCAGCGGCGTTTCCGATGCCGCCTGCCATTCCCCAGGCTCCAATGGTCGCTTCAGCGTTGCCCCAGGTGTCGGCGTCAACGGTTCCCACCGCGGCAGCACTGCCTCCACCTCCAATTGATGGAGAGTCGGTGGAGCTCGCCGTCGTCAAGTCGCCTATCGTTGGAACGTTCTATCGGTCGCCGGAGCCCGGCGCTGCGTCGTTCGTCGAAATCGGGCAGCGGGTCAAGAAGGACCAGGTTCTGTGCATCATCGAAGCCATGAAGCTGATGAACGAAATCACCTCCGAGTACGACGGTGAGATCGTCAGCGCCTATGTCGAGAATGGCAAACCGGTGCAGTATGGTGAGCGGCTGTTTGCGATAAAGACGGGCGGATTCTAGGCCGTCGCCTGACAACAAACATCCTGACAGGGCCGGGCCACTTCATGTTCAAGAAAATCCTCATCGCCAATCGTGGAGAAATCGCGCTGCGGGTGATCTGTGCCTGCCGCGAGTTGGGGATCAAGACAGTCGCTGTTTACTCCGAGGCCGACGAGAATTCGCTGCACGTGCGATTTGCCGACGAGGATGTCTGCATCGGTCCCGCCCGCAGCGCCGACAGTTATCTCAGCGTCCCGGCAGTGATCAGCGCGGCGGAAATTACCGGTGCCGACGCGATTCATCCCGGTTACGGTTTTCTGTCCGAGAGTGCGTATCTGGCAGAGGTCTGTGAAGCCTGCCACATCAAATTCATCGGCCCTGCGCCAAACGTGATTCGACTGCTTGGCGACAAGGCGCGCGCACGCCGCGCGATGAAGAAGGCAGGAGTGCCGGTCCTGCCAGGCAGCGATGGTCCCGTCGACAGCGAGGAGAAGGCCCACAAAGTCGCCAAGGATCTCGGCTATCCCGTCATCATCAAGGCGGTTGCCGGCGGCGGCGGCCGGGGGATGCGGGTCATCCGAGCTCCTGGCGAGCTGGCGAAGTCGCTCAAAACGGCACAGCGCGAGGCGGAGGCTGCCTTCGGTGTTGGCGATGTGTATC
>JBPYFA010000522.1:0-13520 GCA_051986585.1 Vicinamibacterales bacterium
GCAACGCCAGGTCTGGGCCCTCGGGATACCGGTGCGCGGCAGCCGTGCCAGCCTCACGAATAGCTGCGATCGCCCGCGGTGAGGCTCCCAGTCCGTTCTCGTTCTTGTGGAGCCGCACCGGACCTCGGCTCAGCGGCGCCGCAGTGAGTGCGGTGAATGCGCGATCGGTCGTCGCCGCGCGTGCGAGCGAGGGGACGCCGACGCTGGCCGCGGCGCCGGCCCCCAAATGTCGGAAGAGCGTTCGTCGCGAGATCGCCATGTCTACCGCACAACAAGCGTGACGTTGTACGAATGCACCAGCGTCCCGGAGGTTCCCGTCACCGTGACGATGTAGGTGCCTGGCTTCGTCTGCTTCTTGGTCGACAATGTCAGCAGTGACGTTCCCGATGTGGTGATCGAGGCGTTGCTGAACGATGCCGCCACGAACTTCGGCAGCGCGCCGACGGACAGCGATACGGTACTCGTGAAATTCCCGAGCGACCCGATCGTCACCGAATAAGTGGCGCTGTTCCCGTTCTGGATGGTTTGCGTCTGCGGGTCACCGATCGAGAAATCGCCGACCGGCGTCACCACCAGCGTGACCGTCGTCGTGCGAGCCACGGGTCCGCTGGTGCCGCGAACCGTTAGCGTGTACGAGCCTGCAGGCGTAGCCGCAGTCGTGGTCACGGTCAGGGCGCTCGACCCGGATCCCGTGACTGTCGTCGGGCTGAAGGACACTGTCGCGCCTGCCGGCAATCCGGTTACGCTCAACCCCACGGTACCGCTGAAGCCGGCTCCTCCTGTGACCGTCGTCGTATAACCGGTGTTTGATCCCTGCGCGACGGTGTTAGACGACGGAGTTGCGCTGACGGCGAAGTCGGCAACGGTGATCGTGCGTGTGACCGCGGCACTCGTGAGACCGCCGTTATCAGTCACCTGAAGAGTCGCCTGATAGGTGCCAGGTGTTGCGTACGTCGCCGTTGGCGAAGCACTGGCGCTCGAAGCTGGTGATCCGCCGGGGAAGGTCCACGCGTACGACGCGATCGTACCGTCGGAATCGCTGCCGCTTCCAGAGAACGCGATCGTGCCACCCGGATTGACCGTGATGTTCGAGGCCGGGTTGTCGATCGACGCGGTCGGAGGCTGGTTGGGCGCTCCTGAATTCAATTTGACGAAGCTGGCAACCGAGGGCACGCCTGCTGAATTCAAGATGAACAACATGTAGTAGCCCGGCGGTGCGATGTTCCCGTTTGGAGGCGCTGTCGCCGTGAGCTGTCCGCCGACAACGCTCTGCGGCAACTGGATCATCCGCTGTTCCATGTCGAACGCGTGGGTGGGCGCGCCGGGCCGGATCAGCACGACCGAAGTAATGTCGGCGGGGTTTGGTGTGGGAATCTGGAACACGGTGCCGTAAGTAATCTGACCAGGATTGGCCGAGATCACCGGACGCAGCGCGGGTTGCCCATTCGAGTCGAACAGATACGCCGGCGAATAGACTTCCATTCGCTGTTCGTAGGTGCCACGCGCCGGGTTGCCGCCGAGCAGCAGGACGGTCGCGTCCGGCAGAAGCAGCGAGTTCGAGTGGTACAGGCGCGCATACGCGTTCGCACCGGCCGCTGAAACGGTGACTGTCTGTCCGCTTGTATCGAACAGATCGGCGTTCAGACTCTGAGTCGTCGCATCCTCGTCCTTGGTGGATCCACCGGTCGCGAGCACTTTGCCGTTGGGGAGGATCGTCGCGTTCATCTCGATGCGGCCTTGCGACATCGACGGGCCATACTGCCACTGCGGCGTGGGCGCGGACATGTCGATGATTTCCGTCGTGTTCGTGGCCGGGTTGCCCCCGCCGAGGATCATCACGCGCGCACGATATCCATCTGACGCACGCAAGGGCAGCAGCACGGACGTGCCGTAGGTGCGTGTGCCCGAGTAGTTGGTTGTCGCAATGACGGCGGACCAGCTGTTGGTCGTGGTGTTGAAGATCCTCGTTCCGGTCCCGGACCCCGTGTAAACCACGTTGCCATTGGGCAGCAGGTGCATGCGCGGATAGAGCGGCGGCGTCCAGCCTGCGTTGTAGGGCTGACTCCAGCCGGATCCCACGGTGTAGATTTCGACCGTCGTGTTCGTACTGCTGGTCTCATCGAGGCCTGAGAACGTCATCACGCGCCCATCTCCGAGCGTCGTCACCGTTGGATACCAGCGGCCCTTGGCCATGTTCTGCACATCAGTGAAGAGGCCGGTTGCGGGATCGAAGACGGCATTCTTCGGCTGACCCCAGAACGGGTCGTACTTCAGGTTGCCGCCATTGATGAAGGGGCGGCCGTCGTAGAGCACGACCATGCCATTGCAGAACATGTCCCAGGGCTGGGACGACGTGACGACAATGTTCTCAGTGACAGGATCGAGGACGGCGGACCTGAAATTCGTCTCGGCGGCAACATTGCCGGAACCGGAGACAATGAGGACTTTGCCGTTGTTCATCAGCGCGGCATGCACGGGATTGATCGGCATCAGGGTGTTGAGCGTTCTCCATTGCCCGTAGCTGCCGGCCTGCGCGTGCAGCGAGGGAAACGTGCTGCAATAGGCGAGCGCGAGGCCGATAAAACCCGCGAGCGCGCGAATTGACCATCCCCACCCAATCGGGCGAGCACTCGTACGCATGAATCCTCCGGTTGCGCGCCAGCTCGTGCATAGCGCACACCAGCCCCCTGCGTACGAACGTGATGGAAATCAGGCCGAAATTGTTGCGGATTTGTACGAACGTGGTGAGAAGGCGCCTGAGGAGCAGAGTTTTTTCTGAGAACCGGGGTGATTGCCGATTGGATGAATCAGCAACCAGCACTTTCACATTTCACGATCACAGTCCGCTTCGCTTCAGCGCGTAAGCGATCGCCTCGGTCGGTTCCGGGTAGCTGGCCTGCGGGTGATTGCCGCGGTAGTCGATGTCGGCGATGCCGATTTCGCTCGTGTAGAACGCGTCGACGGTCATGCGGCGAGCCCAGGTAAAGAACTGGATGCCCGGATCGAGCTCAGGGCTGCTGTTGCGCCGATAGGCGATCTGATCGAGGAGAGCCGTCTGTTCTTCGCCGGTCGCGCCGAGGAAGTCGCTCGTGCCGCGCTTCTTCATCGTCGAGTCCAACCAGTCAGTTCCCTTCGCGTAGATGTCTTTCAGCTGCGCGTTCTCGCTGGCGAGCATGTCGATCCAGCCGGCGGCGCCGGCCGCGACGGCGCCCGGTTTGCCATTCTCGACTGGGATGATCAGGTCGCTGAGCCGAACGAGCGTTTTGTATTCGTGGTCGGAAAGCGCCTTGGGCGTATAAGCGCCGGTGCTCGTTCCTTGCATCCTGGCGAGGTCGTGCACTTCGCGCGCCGACACGCGGTCCAACACACCCGTTGCCATCAGCGTGATGCCGATACGCCGCAGCACGTCGCGTCGCGTGATCTCAGACATTGCCCTTCCTCATTTCTTCGGCCAGATACTCGGCCGTCCGCCACGCGAGCGCGATGATCGTGTGTGTCGGGTTCTTGTCGGCGTTGCTGACAAATGGCGCGCCGTCAGCAACGAACAGATTCTTCACATCGTGGGCCTGGCAGAACCTGTTCAGCGGACTGGTCTGCGGGTCGTCCCCCATCCGAACCGTTCCGACCTCGTGGATGATCGCCCCTCCACGTGAAATCGGGGGACGATTCGGGTCAGCGACACCCGCATTGCCGGCGCGCTGTCCCCGTCCACCGCTGGTCGGCTGACCTGCCGGCGCATTTGGCAGTCCGGTCTGTGGTCCTGCCTGACCGGTTTGAGGCGCCTGTTGTCCCGGCTGGCCGGCCATTGTTTCTGACCCCGGCGCAGTTGCGCGCCCACCGCCGCGGCCGCCGGTATTGATCCGGCCACCCATCGTCTCCAGCACGGCGCGAAATGTGGCCTGCATATGGCGCACCTGGTTCAGTTCGTGGTCGCTCCACTCCCAGTGGAAACGCAGCACGGGGATACCCCAGCGATCCTTCCTCTCGGGATCGATCTCGCAGTACGACTTCTCGTTCGGGATCATCTCGCCACGACCCGACAGGCCAATCGACGTCCCATACTCGTCGCGGATGGCCTGTTTCATGGCCACTCCGTAACCCTCCACTCGATTCACCACGCCGGTGAACGAACCGATCGCGGGCATACCATAGCCGCCGCCAACCTCGACGTGATACCCACGTGGGAAATTCAGCTCTTTGTGCCGATCGAACATCCACCACGGCACGTACAGATGCGATCCGTACCCGTCGGAGTTGTAGTGCGGCATGCCTGACAGGGCGGGAACCATGGCCGACATGCTGTAGCCCACGGTATCCATCAAATATCGGCCAACATTACCCGAGGAATTCGCAAGCCCCTGTGCGTGCCGCGAGGATTTTGAATTGAGCAACAAGCGCGCCGACTCGCACGCGCTTGCGGCGAGGACGACGGTGCGGCAGCGGACCTGTTTTTCGGTCCCGTTCGTCTTGTCGACGTACGACACGGCGCTGACCTTGCCGGTTGCGTCGGTGATCAACTCGCGCGCCATCGCGTTCGCGATCACCTGCACCTTCCCGGTCTTCATCGCGGGAAAAATCTGGACGTAGCTCGACGCGTAATTGGATGCGGTCGTGCAGCCACGTCCGCACTGGCCGCAATAGTGGCACGCCGGCCGGCCGTTTCTCGGGATGGTCGTGACCGCCTGACGGGCGGCGACGGCGCGGATGCCGTTCTTGGCGCATGCGCGCTGCACCAGCACGTCGTGCGCGCGCAACGGCGCCGGCGGGTTGAAGATCCCGTCGGGGGCGCTGCGGATCCCTTCAATCGATCCGGTCACGCCGATGAACGTTTCCGCCTTGTCGTAGTAGGGAGCCAGGTCGCTATAACTGATCGGCCAATCGAAGCCGAGGCCATCAGTGGTTTTCGGTTTGAAGTCGTAATCGGCGAGCCGCAGCGTCACGCGTCCGTAGTGGTTGGTGCGGCCACCGAGGATTCGTGAACGGAACCAGGAAAAATCGCTGCCCGGCGCGACGGTATAGGGCTCGCCATCCAGCTGCGCTCCACCGAATGTGGCGCTGTAGGTGAAGCCCGTTGGCTCATTGAAGTAGGTTTGCCCCTTCGGCCCAGCGCCACGATGCGGCACGTTGTAAGGCCACATGTGTTCCTTCAAGTCCGAGAGGCTCAGCATCGGTCCCGCCTCGAGCAGCAAGACCGAAATGCCCATATTGGCGAGGACGTTGGTGACCGTTCCGCCGCCGGCGCCAGATCCGATGACGACGACGTCGTGAACGGTGTTGCTCGAGGGAACCTGAGGCATTCGATTGCTCCTGTGCGCTGGTCGCGCGGCGAGTCTAGCGTGTTGGTATGAGGTTTTCAATTGCTTCCAACTCGTATCAACGACAGCCACTTGTCGAACTGCGACGGACTGACGGTAACGGCGAAGAGTCGAAGATTCGAAGATTCGAAGATGAGATGAAGCAATGAGGCAATGAAAGATTCAGCTTCTTGGCCCGACGCCGGCCGTCGGCAGGCGTAGAAAGACGCGCTGGGCGCGACACACAAGCGCCACTGAATCCGTCAGGCGTTTGTGTTGTCGCGTCCAGTGCGTCTTTCACCGCGCGCAGCGCGGTCGGGCCAAAGCGCAGTCGGAAGTAGAACCATCAACACGGTTTCTTCGACCCTTCGACGCTTCGACACTTCGACGTAAGACCGTCGGTCCGTCTCAGCGAGACAAGGGAATTACGCTGATTGGTGTTGTCGCGTCCAGTGCGTTTCACCGCGCGCAGCGCGGTCGGGCCAAAGCGCAGTCGGAAGAGAACCATCAACACGATTTCTTCGACCCTTCGACCCTTCGACGCTTCGACGTAAGACCGTGGGTACGTCTCAGCGTGACAAGTGGAGTACGGTGATTGATCGCATGTAGGATGGCCACCATATGCGAGTCACACTACTCACCCTTCTCCTCGCGGTTGTCGTCGCTCACCAGCAAGGGCCACCTGCGACCGCCGCGATCGTCAGCTCGGAGTTCATCTACGAGAAGGCACCGTTTCCGTCCGCGCACGCGTCGACGATTGTCGAAACACGGAGCGGGCTGGTCGCGGCCTGGTTTGGCGGCACGCGAGAGAAGGATCCGGACGTCGGCATTTGGCTGTCGCGCCACGACGGCTCGCAGTGGTCTGTGCCCGTGGAAGTCGCCAACGGGGTTCAGCCGGACGGAAAGCGCCACCCGTGCTGGAATCCCGTGTTGTTTCAACCGACGGGCGGCCCACTCGTCCTGTTTTACAAAGTAGGTCCGAGCCCCGACACGTGGTGGGGTCTCGTGCGGACCTCGACTGACGAAGGCAAGACGTGGTCGCCGGCGATCAAACTGCCGGACGGAATACTCGGCCCGATCCGCGCAAAGCCAATCGAGCTCTCGAAAGGGACGATGCTTGCGGGATCGAGCACCGAGAACGACGGCTGGATCGTGCACATGGAGCGATATTCGGGAGACTGGACGGCAGCGTCTCTCGCATCGAGCGCGTCCTGGCAGAAGACGCCGCCTCTCAACACCGCAAAGGAATTCGGAGCGATTCAGCCGACCATCCTCGTCCATTCGTCATCGTCGCTGCAGATTTTGTGTCGCACGCGTCAGTCGGTGATCGCGGAGTCATGGTCGGACGACGGTGGACGGACGTGGAGCCCGTTGAAAGCAACCGCGCTTCCGAATCCGAGCGCGGGGATCGATACGGTGCGTCTCGCCGATGGACGATTCCTGCTCGTGTACAACCCCACTCCGACCGGCCGTGCGAAGCTGGATATCGCCGTGAGCCCGGATGGCAAAGCGTGGAACCGTGCGGTCGTGCTGGAGGATTCGTCGGGAGAGTATTCCTACCCGGCCATGATTCAATCGCGCGATGGTCGCGTGCACGTCACCTATACCTGGCGACGCGAGCGAATCAAGCATGTTGTGATCGATCCGAAGCGGCTTTCTTAACCGACGGGCTTGGCCCCTCGGACTCCCCGACACGCGCCCTCGTTCGCCGCTTCAACAGCTCGCTCCGGTCGCGTGGCGCGCCGCTCGCGTCCTTATTCGGCCGCCCGGCCAGGAGCAGCCCCGAGCACCGACAGCAGCGACAGCGGATCGATGCGCGCGCCATTGATGCGCACGGTCCAATGCAGATGCGGCCCTGTCACTCGTCCGGTCGCACCCACCTTGCCGATCACGTCGCCAGCCGACACGGTGTCGCCAACCTTGACCCCGATCTCTGACAGATGCGCGAACAGTGAAAACAGACTGAGCCCGTGATCGAGGACGACGGTGTTGCCCGTGTAATAGAGCTCGCCGGCGAGCACGACTCGCCCGGCATTGGGCGCCTTGATTGGCGTGCCGGTGGCGCTGATGAAGTCGGCACCACTATGAGGGCTTCGCGCCTCGCCGTTCAGGATCGAGCGAGTGCCGAAGGCGCTATTCGCCTCGTCGGGCACCGGCCGGACGAACGCGCCAGTCCAAAGGCGGGTCGGCACCGACCGTGACCACAGCGCGCTCAGCTCGGCGCTCTCGCGGGCGATCCGCTCTTGAACGTCGGGCGGCGGGTTGACAAAGGCTGGATCGACCGTGAGTTTCCGCGTCCGGAACTGACGCGCCACGACAACAAGCGGGTGCGCCGCGTGCAGCGCACCGGCCTGGGTGGTTGCCGCGATTTCGACCGGGTAAGTTCGGGGGGTTGTTTCGAGGTCGATTCCGACGAGCACTCGCCACGTGCGGGCATCGACGGCGAACGCAGGCTGATCTCGGTCGAATGCTCGCGCGTGGAACTCGGAAATCGGGCCGCGCGCCCGAACCGTCAGCAACACCAGTTCACCCGGCCGGATGCTGCGTGCCTTCGTGCTGACTGTGAGCTCAGCGCCTGTCTTAGTTTGCGATGCTGCTGCACCCGAAAGCACGAGACCGGAGACGCCGGCGGCGACCACCAGACAGTAAACGGCGCGAGATGGCATGCTCCGAGCGTAACGCGGAGATACAGCCAGGGTCCACTCGCTGTAGACTGCGTCTCGAAGGCGACAACCAAAAGAGGGAAGAGAGAAGGGAAAGTACTGATGTCTGCAGTTCGATGGGGACGATGGGTGGCGGCCGCGGGTCTGGTAGCGGCGATGGGAATCGTATGGGGTGGCGTTGAGGCTCAGGGTTCGATGAACCCGACTCTCTACTCAGGTCTGAAGTGGCGAATGCTCGGGCCGTTCCGCGGCGGACGTGTCGATGCGGTCAGTGGCGTTCACGGCCGTGTGAACGAGTTCTACTTTGGCGCCGTCAACGGCGGCGTCTGGAAGACGATTGATGCCGGGCGAATCTGGTTTCCCGTCTTCGATTCGCAGCCGGTCGCCTCCATCGGTGCACTCGCTGTCGCATGGTCAGAGCCGAATACGGTGTACGTCGGGAGCGGCGAATCCACTCTTCGTGATTCCGTAGGCTATGGCAACGGCATGTACAAGTCGGTCGATGCCGGAAAGTCGTGGACCCACATCGGCCTCGAGAACACGCAGCATATCGGGCGTGTCGCGATCGATCCGAAGAATGCCAACGTCGTGTTCGTTGCCGCTATCGGGCATCTGTATGAAGCGCACCCCGATCGCGGCGTCTTTCGGACTCGCGACGGAGGAAAAACCTGGCAGAAGGTGCTCTTCAAGAACAACGACGTGGGGGCGGTCGACGTCGTCATCGATCCGGTGAACACGCAGGTCGTCTACGCGTCGCTGTGGAACACTCGTCGTCCGCCTTGGTACACGTATCAGCCGACCAACGGGCCCGGCGGCGGCATTTTCAAATCGATCGACGGCGGTGCGACGTGGAAGCAACTGGCCGGTGGATTGCCGACTGAATGCGTCGGCCGCGCCGGGATCGCGGTCTCGGCCAGCAATCCCCGTCGGGTCTATGCGGTCGTGGACGATTTCCTTCCCGCAGGCGCGCCGGCAGGCACGCCGTGTCCGGGTGCGCCGCCTGGGCGAGGCGGCGGCGCCGGGGCGGCCGGCGCAGGCGCAGCAGCGGGAGCCGGACGCGGCGCAGCGGCTCCAGCCGTCCGGCAGCAAGGCGGCTTCTACCGATCGGACGATGGGGGAGCGACGTGGACGAAGCTGTCCGACGACACCGCGCTCTGGGGACGCGGCTGGTACTTCGAGCACATCGCGGTCGACCCGCGCAACGCCGACATCGTCTACGTGCCGAACGTCGCCTTGTCGAGATCGAAGGACGGCGGCAAGACATGGGTGCCGCTGCGAGGCTCGCCCGGCGGTGACGACTACCAGGGCGCGTGGGTATCTCCCGACGATCCCGACACGATGGTGATCGCGAGCGACCAGGGAACCATCATCACCCACAACGCGACCACGGAGGATCCTCGTGACGTCACCTGGAGTTCGTGGCTCAATCAACCGACGGCGCAGATCTATCACTTGTCGATCGACTATCGCCAACCGTACTGGGTGACCGGCGCGCAGCAGGACAGTGGCGCAGTCGCCGTCCGCTCGAGAGGAAAGTTTGCAACCATCACAATGCGCGACTGGGAACCGATTGGACCGGGAGGGGAGAGTGGAATGACGGCAGGCGATCCGCTGCATCCCGGGATGGTGTTCGGCGGTTTGGGCACTCGCTACGATCTCGAGCTGAACGCGCCATTGCCCACCGCTGTTCCGACCAGCCCTGAAGCTGCTCGCACCGATTGGACGCAGCCGCTGGTGTTCTCAAAAGCGGATCCGCATGTGCTGTACTACGCGAATCAATTTCTGTTTCGCACCAACGACGGCGCGCAGACGTGGACCGCAATCAGTCCAGACCTCACACGGCCCGATCCGGGCGTGCCGCCAAACCTCGATGCCGTTTCCGCCGAGGACACCGATCGCAACGGCAAACGCGGTGTGATCTATGCCGTCGGCCCATCACCTGTGAACGCCCACACGCTGTGGGTGGGCACAGACGATGGGCTTATTCATCTATCGACCGACGATGGCAAGAACTGGCAGAACGTGACGCCGCCGGCGATCACGTCATGGAGCCGCGTGACGGGCATTGAGGCCTCCCATACTGACGAAAGCGAAGCCTACGCCGCCGTCGATCGGCACCAACTTTCGGAGTTCGGCCCGCACATCTACCGGACGCGCGATCGAGGGAAGACCTGGCAGGAGGTCACTCGCGGACTCCCCGCCGACGGCTACGTGCACGTCGTCAAAGAGGATCCCGTCCGGCGCGGACTGTTGTTTGCCGGTACCGAGCGCGGGGCGTTCATCTCGTTCGACGATGGCGACAGCTGGCAGTCCTTGCAGCTGAACCTGCCGGTGACGTCAGTCCGCGACTTCGAGATTTATCAGAATGACCTGATCGTTGGAACGCATGGGCGTGGCTTTTGGGTGATCGACGACATCAGCCCGCTGCGGCAAGCGAGCGACGAGATTGCGCGCGCCGACGCGTACCTGTTCAAACCGTCGGATGCGATTCTGTGGAATCAGGGGAGCGACAACGGCACGCCGACGCAGAAAGATGAGCCGCAAGCGCCGAATGCGCCGAACGGCGCGACGATTGATTACTACCTGAAGTCGGCAGCGACGGGGCCAGTTTCGATCGAGATCCTCGATGCGCGCGGTGCGTGTCTCGCGATGTTCACCAACGCACCAGCAGCCGATTCGACCTGTGCTGCGGGTGGACGTGGCGCCGGCCGCGGTGCGGGTGCGCGCGGTGGCGGTGCAGGAGGCGGCATTCCCAACACGTCCGCGCTCTGGCGACCGACACCAGAGCCGTTCGCAACAGACCCCGGCATGCACCGGATCATCTGGACTCCGGGCGGCGGAGGCCGCGGGTTCGGCGGCGGGCGCGGCGCAGCGACGCCGGTGCCGACTGGCACATTCACCGCCAAGCTCACGGTCAATGGGCAAACGTTGTCGCAGACGTTTACCTTAAAGAACGATCCTCGAATGGCGGATCGCTAGCAGAGGAGTGGCACGACCGCGTCAGTTTTTGGTTTTCGGTTTTTGGTTTTCGGTTTCTGGTTTGTAGTTTTTGGTTTGTCGTTCCGTGCCGGCAGAACAACCGAGAACGGCAAACCGACAACTGAAACCAATAACTAATAACCAAGAACCGAAAACTGACAGTCTTGACATATTGCACTAATATACTAGTACAATAGATTTAGTTTAGACGATGCCCTTGACGCATGACGTTCGATCGGCGGTCCGTGCTCTGAGAGCGACGCCGATGGTGTCGGCGGTGGCGATCCTCTCGTTGGCGCTGGGCATCGGGGCGAACACGTCCGTCTTCGCCCTGCTGAACGGCCTGCTGCTCAGGAAGATTCCGGTCGCCGCACCGGATCGGCTCGCCACCGTCACGTCGGAGTTCGCCATCAGCCGTGGATTCCAGGCAGGCGCCGGATGGAATTACGGGATGTGGGAGAGGCTGCAGGCGCGGTCCGGCCTGTTTGATGGCGCGCTGGCGTGGTTCGCGAGGGCCGTCGCGCTCGGACAGGGCGCCCAGTCCGACGTCGTCAACGGACTGTTCGTCAGTGGAGATTTCTTCAAGACCCTCGGCGTGCCGGCGCAGTACGGGCGCGTATTTACGGCCGCGGACGATCAGCGCGGCGGCGGAGCGAGCGGCCCGGTGGCCGTCGTCAGCCATGCGTTCTGGCAGCGTCGGCTGGCGGGTAACCCGCAGGTCATCGGTACCCGGTTGATCGTGGAGGGACTGCCGTTCACTGTCGTCGGCGTTGCGCCTCGAGAGTTCCTGGGGTTGGAGGTTGGTCAGTCGTTCGACGTGGCGTTGCCGCTCGCGTCCGAGCCGCTGATCCGTGGTAAGGACAGTACCCTTCTGCAGCCTGCCAGCTATCTCCTTCTGGTCATGCTGCGGCTGCAGCGTTCCCAGAGCCTGCAATCGGCAACCACATTAATTCGAAGTCTCGAGCCTGAGATCGTGTCGGGCAACGTACCGCAGTTCGTGCGGCCGTTTGCGCTCGCAGCGGCGGCAGAAGGGACATCGACACCCTCAGGAGCCACCGGCGGACTTCGTCAACGGTTCCGTCAACCGCTGTTCATCATCATGGCGGTCGTCGGCTTCGTGCTGCTCATCGCCTGCCTGAACATCGCACACCTGTCGATGACCCGGGCCGTGGCCCGATACCGTGAGTTCGCGATCAGGTTTGCGCTGGGTGCATCGCGGTGGCAGATCGCGCGCCAGGTGTTGATTGAGAACCTGACCTTGGCGACAGCGGGCACCGCGCTCGGTGTTCTGTTCGCCGGGTGGACCAGCCGGTCGCTGCTTGCCACCATGTCGAACTCGGTCAGACAAGTCAGTCTCGATGTCTCGATCGATTGGCACGTGACGGCGTTCGCCGTTGCGATCACCCTGGCGACGTCTCTGATTTTCGGGATTGCGCCGGTGCTTCGCGCCTCGCGTCCCGACGTGATGGGCGTGTTGAAGTCGGACAGCCGTCAATCATCCGGCGGAGGAGCCAGCCGTTTCTCGGCTTCCCTGATCGTGACGCAGATTGCCGTGTCCCTGATGCTGGTGGTCGCCGCAGGGCTGCTGGTTCGTACGTTCGCCGCGCTCGCCGACCGGCCTCTCGGCTTCGATCGCAACCGGGTCCTGATCGCACGAGTGGATTCGATCCGGTCGCACCTGAACCCAGAAATGCGATCGGCGCTATTCGAGCGGCTGGTCGATACCGCATCCCACTTACCGGGCGTCGAGCGGGCGGCCGCTTCAGCGTGGACACCGCTCACGGGTGGAGCAAACTTCAGCATCACAATCGCGGGCGATCGATCCGACACGCAACGCGCCGTGATCGCGAATTTCATCACGCTTGGCTGGTTTCAAACCTACGGCACACCGATCGTTGCGGGCAGAGATTTCGATGCGAGCGACGTTGCCACCGCGCCCCGAGTGCTGCTGGTGAATGAGGCGTTCGTCCGCCAGTACATCCGTGACCGGAGCGCACTCGGGGTCGCCGTCCGGACTTCCTCACGCGCCGACGACGGGGCTTCGCCAGTCACCATCGTGGGGGTTGCGCGTGACGCCGTTTTCCGCAGCAGTCGGATTGGGGCGGGACCGGCATCGATCGCGCTTCGCGACGAGATCCCTCCCATGATTTACCTGCCAATCGCGCAATCGGCCGGCATGCGGCCGCCGGGCCAGACATCGCTGGATATCAGCATTCGCGCCGGGCGAGGCGCACCAACTGCGCTCGCTTCCAGCGTCGGAGCCGTCTTCGCCGATGTCGATCCGAACCTTTCACTGATGTTCAGGCCGCTCGACGATTACGTGAACGCAACGCTCGCCGAAGATCGCATCGTCGCGATGCTGGCGGGTTTCTTCGGGGCGATCGGGCTGCTGCTCGCTGGCCTTGGCGTGTATGGAGTGACCTCGCATTCGGTTCACAACCGGCAAGCCGAACTTGGCATTCGGCTCGCGCTCGGAGCGAAGCCATCGGAAATTCTACAGCTCGTCCTCGCCCGGGTCGGCATCCTCGTCCCCATCGGCGTGATCGCCGGTAGCCTGGCGAGCCTGTGGGTCACGCGGTCGCTC
>JBPYFA010000523.1:0-12809 GCA_051986585.1 Vicinamibacterales bacterium
GTCGAAGACCAGCCGCTTGTCGGGAACAAATCCCATATTCGTGCTGCGGAGGCCGGCGAAGCCGCGCACCAGCCAACCAGCGCCCGCCACAAGCACAATCGCGAGCGCGATTTCGACGACCGTCATCACGCTCAACCATCTCGACGTCGCGCGGCCACCGCTGGTCGAACGGCCGCTTTCGTTCATGAGCGTCCGCATATCAGTACCAGCGAGCCGCAGCGCGGGGGCGAAGCCGACGAGCAGCACGCTGACGACGAGGGTTCCAAGCACGAAGAGGAGCACGCGTGCGTCGAACGGAACGACATCGAGCCGCGGCAACTTCGATGCCCCGAGGGCGAGCAGGGCGCGCACACCGGCGTACGCGACGACCGTTCCGACAATCGCACCAGCACCACAGAGAAGCGCCGACTCGGTGAGCAACTGGCGGACGATGCGAGAGCGGGCCGCACCCAGCGACACACGTACGGCCATCTCGCGTGCGCGAGCCGCGCCACGCGCCAGCAGCAGATTGGTCACGTTGACGCACGCGAGCAAGAGCAACAACGCCGTGGCTGACATGACGATGATCAGAATTGGCCGGAGGTCGCCGACAACCGACGCGACCAGCGGTTTGGTGACGTACGCGCGGTTGAAGTCGGCTGCCGGGAAGTCTTTCGCGAGGCCGGCCATGACCGACGCCATCTCTGCGTTGGCACGTTCGATCGTCGAACCCGGTCGCAATCGCAAGAACCCGTCGAAGAAATGATTGATGTTGTCCTTGTCCAATTGCTGGCTGAACCAGAAGTCGCCGCCATGTGGGGTATCGAACTCGGGCGGCGCGACGCCGGCGATCGTGGTCGCCACTTCGACGAACCGGATCGGCTTCCCCACGATTGCCGGATCGCCGCGATAGAGATCCTGCCAAATGCGATAAGAGATGACGACAACCGGAGGTGCGCCCGCCGGAGCCGTATTCGGCCCTGCAGGCGCGGGTGGAACGAAGTTCTGATGGTTGAACCCGCCCAACGTCATCGGCAAGCCAAAGAGCTCGAAGAAGCCTTCCGTCACACCGTAGATCTTTACGTGCTGCGGCGTCCCGTCGTCGTGCAGCAGCGTGAGATCGGCCTGCTGCATCCCGGCCGCGCGCAGGATTGAAAGGTGCGGATCGTTCAATCGCGACACTTCCCCGTTCGACAGCATCCCGGTCGTGATGCGCCCATCGACGAGCGTCGTCCGGATGTTGTAGAGATCGCCGGCTGCGGGATAGGGCAGCGGCTTCAGCAGGACGGCGTTGAGTGTCGCGAAGATCGCGGTCGTCGCGCCGATGCCGACCGCGAGCGTCGCGATCGCGGCCAACGGAACCGCAGGCGAGCGACGGAGACTGCGCAGCGCAAATCGTAGATCCTGGAGCAGAGTGCCCACGAGGAACCTCCCTACGGCATGGCGGAGTAGCGAGACCCCCAGAGTCTACCGCAGACGATAGAGTGTGGCGGCGTCGATCCGGGTCCACGGGCATCTGTAGCGCAGCGCCTGAACGCTGCTGCAATTCAGCGGGTTGCTGGCGGCAAACGGAACGCGGCCATCTCGTGGTCATTTCGCACGAGCAGCGACGTGCCGGCCAGCACCGGGTGGTTCCAGGTCTTGCCTTCCAATGCCGTGAATCGCGCCACTTCGGTGAATTGATCTGAAGCCGCCCGGACCAGCGCCAACTCGCCTTCTTCCGAGATCACCAGCAGCAGGTCCTCGTCGGGCAGCAGCACGAGCTGACCGTTCCCGTACCGGCCACCCTTCCATTTCCGTGAACCGTCCTTCAGATCGACGCAGGACAGGATGTTCCCGTCGAAGCCGAATGCGTAGCCGTTGTGAAGGACAAAATCGTTGAAGTACGGCTTCAGGCCATTCGAGGACCAGCGCTCCTCGACGCGCCATTCGTTGCCGGCGTGAACAATCCCGAGACGCCGCACGCCGATGCCACCGGTGGCGACCGCCGATGTGACGAGCACGTCGCTGTCGTTGATAATCGCCGGCTGCACGATCGTGACTTCCCCCGGCCACGCGTATTCCCAAAGCAGCGCGCCGTCCGCAAGCGCGACGCTGGTGGCGCCTGCGGCGCTCAGCAGCAGAACCTGAGCGACGCCGTCAATCGTCGCCAGTTGTGGGGAACTGTAGCTACCGCCGTGGGGTGGTCCGGACCAGCGCCGTTTACCGGTCGCCCGATCGTAGGCGACAAGCGTGCCTGTGGCTGCCACAATCACGATGTCGTCGACGACGAGAGGGGAACTCGCGAAGCCCCACATCGGTACGGCTTTCCCAATGTCGGTGGCGACATTGCGCGTCCACAGAACGCTACCAGTTCGTGCGTCGAGTGCGTTGAGGATACCAGTCGCGCCAAACGTGTAGATGTGTCCGTTGTCGTAGGTAGGCGTCGCGCGGGGACCGGCGCCGCCATTCGATTCCCAGAACCTGACGCCGTCTCGATGCCGCCACACGGCCTCGCCGGTGGTCAACTTGTAGCACGAGACAACTTCGTCGTCACCGCGCTGTTCCTGCGTGTAGATGTAATCATCGTGCACGGCAAAGGACGACCAGCCGGGGCCGATCGCGCGGCGCCACATCTCCATCGGCGGCGACTTCGACCAGTCTGGGTCGATGCTGACACCACGAATCACGCCGTCCCGCCTCGGTCCACGAAATCCCGGCCACTCGACTCGCGACAGCGCCGAGTGTGCGGCCGAGTCCGAGTCAGATGGTGCGGTGGATCCCGATTCGCGTCTGGGGGAAGCGGTCAGCGGCACCTTGACCGCAGGCGAAGCCGTCGAAGCGGTCTTCGACGGAGGCGCCGCAGAGGCCAATGTTGGGGGTCTCGGTGGCGGCAGGTTCGCCGTAGCCGGCGCGACCGGCGCAGCGGATGTTGCCGGCGATGCCTCACGCGAAGCGGGTGCCGGCGGCCGAGGCTCGTCCCGGTCTTCCGCAAGGAGCCGTTGCTCGTGCGTCTTCGACCAGCGCCACGCGATCTGCGAGCCCGAACTGCCCATGATTCCGTCCGTGCGCAGCAGCGTCCACACGCCGCACGCGAGAACGACCGCGACCACCAGCCACCCTCGCCGGAGTCGGTCGGAGAGATTCCGGGTCGCGACCGCCCAGGCGACGAGCGCAGGCGCCATCACCGGTGGGATAGCGTAGATGTAGAACATCATCCCCATCATCCCGGTCGCAATCGACTTGTCGAGGAACGGCACGGTCGCGATGACCGCGACCACGATCAACACAAGCGCGCCAAGGCGTTCCACCCATGCCGCGCGGCTGAAGAACAACCACCAGAGAAGGATCGCGAAAGCGCAGACCAGCGCACCGATCAAGCCGATCACAAACCCGTCTGAGACGACAAATGGGACGACGTACCTCAATCCGCACAGGAGCACCGCGGCGACGACGCCCGGCCACAGCCGCAGCGGTGTGCGGACAATCTGCTCGGTTTGTGCCATGACGGATCCCTCGATTGCTATTCGGACCTCAACGCCTGCAACACATCGACTCGTGCCGCCCGTGCCGCTGGAATCAGCGAGGCGACAACGGCAGCGACAACAAGAAGCAGCGCCGCGCCTGCGATCGGCCACAACCCGGGCGTCACCGTCTGTTCAAACAGCCCGGACGCGACACGCGCGACCACGTAGCCAGCGATTGCGCCTGCGCTGATGCCAGCGATCGCGATGGCCACGCCCTCCGAAAGCACACGGGCAATGAGATGGTGCGGTGCGGAGCCAACCGCCAGCCGAACGCCGAACTCGTGCGTGCGCGCGCTGACCGAGAATGCCAGCACACCCGCCACCCCGACCACCGCGACGAGCAGCGCGACCGCGGCAAATCCTGAAATCACAAACGCGTTGACGCGCTCGGGCGCCAGCACCTCGGCCCGTACGTCCTCCAGCGTTGCAGCACGCTCGACCGGCTGCTCCGCCGAGATCGCCCGCACAACGCGGGTGACAGCGGGCACCAGCGCGTACGGATCGCCGGCGGTGCGCAGGAACAGCCGACCGCCCGCGCCGATCTGCTGCACCGGGTGATACACGGTCAGCGTCGGTTGCTCGACGATGTTCTCATCGTCCATGTCCGGCACGATGCCGACAATCCGACGTGGCAGCAGCTTCGAGAAATACGGATCGGTCCACCACATCTTGCGATTGAGCGCCAGGCCGTTCGGGAACATCCGCTGCGCCACGCTTTGGCTGACGATCACGACCGGTTCGCTTCCGGCGCGGTCGGCATCGGTGAAGTCCCGCCCCGCGAGAATCGGAATGCCGAGGGTCGCGAAGAATCGCGGTGAGACAATCCGGAATCGCGCCAGCGGATCCTCTTCACCGTTCTCCGGCGAATAGCCTTCCACCGCGAATCGGACACCAGGGCCGTGGCTGTGTCCGTCGCGCCAGGGCGCAAAGCTGCCGACGGCGACCGATTCGACGCCAGGCAGCTCGCTGACCCGTCGCGTTGCTTGCTCGTAGAAGCTCAGGACTCGCGGATCTCCAACCCCGAACCCGGTCGCCGACGTGGGAATGTCGACCACGAGCACACGGCTGACGTCGTAACCAGTTTTCGCCGTCCGCATTGCGACCAATGTGGCGAGCAAAATGCCCGCACTGGCGAGCAGCACGAACGAACAGGCGATTTGCATCATCGCGAACATGCGGAGCCGCCGATTGGCAGCGGGCGTGATTCGAACTGCGCTGCTGGCGAGACCAAGACCGCCGGACGCGTGCGGCGATGGGAGGCGGGGCACGTAGGCAAGGAGTACCGCCGCCACCATCGCCAGACTCGCTCCGATCCAGAGCACGCTCGAATCGACGGTCACATCGAGCGCGCGGACAGAGAATCGCGCCGCGTAACTGGCCACCAGCGCAACGAAGGGCCGCGTCAGCGCGATCGCCAATGCCGCGCCGGCGCCACACAGGACGAGACTCTCGGCCAGGAGCGTCCGTCGCAGGGCGCCGTGGCTTGCGCCGAGTGCCGCACGCACGGCCAGTTCGCCTTCGCGACGCACCGAACGCGCGAGAATCAAATTGGCCACGTTCGAACACGCAATCACGAACACGATCGCAGCGGCAGCAAGAAGGCCGAGAAGAATGGTTCGCGCAGGCGCAGCAATCTGATCGCGAAGCGGCGTCAGCCTGATCTCGACATTCCCCTCGGACGGGTACGCTTCAGGATGCTCGCCGACGATCGACGCGTGCACGGCGCGCAGCTCCGCGCGCGCGTCTTCCAACGATTTACCCGGCGCAAGACGACCAAACAGCTCCGTCATCCGATGGGTTCGGTTCGTCTCCATCGTCGCGCCCAGGTGATGCGGGCTCGTGACGATGTTGGCGATGACTTCGGTATCGGCGGGATAGGGCACCGAGGGCTCGAGCACGCCAACAATCGTCGTCGGGCGGGGTCCGAGGCGTGCGGTCTTTCCCAGTACCGAGGGATCTCGATTGAGCGACGTCGTCCAGAACCTGTAAGTCAGGACGGCGACTGGCGCGGCCTTTGGACCGTCGTCGCGCTCGTCCAGCAGGCGGCCGAGCACCGGACGAAGCCCCATGACGTCGAAGAACGATCCATTCACGACGCCCGCCTTGACCATGCGCGGCTCGGCGCCAAGACCGATCAGGGCGAAGTCAACGGTGGAGAATTCGCCCAATGCGGCAATGCTGCTGATTCGCGACCTGAGGTCCCGAACTTCGGGCACCGAGAAGGTCATGTTCTCGGCATCGGCACCGCTCTGGCGGATGTAGATCAGGCGCTCTTGATCGCGGTTGACGAGCGGTCGCAGCAGGACGCCTCGCACGACGCTGAAGGTGGCAGCGTTTGCGCCAATGCCGAGCGCGAGGGTCACGACAACGGTGGCGGCGAACCCTTTGGCGCGAGAGAGCGAACGCAGTCCGATTCGCATGTCGCCGGCCAGCGCGACCGCGGCGTCAAACCAGCGGCCGTACCAAATGCGGCGCATCGATTCGCGAATCGCCGGCACGTACCCAAACTCGCGCAGCGCAGCGAGCCGCGCTGCCTCCGGACGCTCTCCGCGGTCGATGCGTTCCTTGATGCTGAGAGCAAGGTGCCCGCGGATTTCGTCGTCGAGCTCTCGATCGTCGGGACGCACGTTACTCCTCGCCCGTCGGCGCCGGGTTCATGATTCGACCGATCGCATGGACGAGCTGCGACCACCGATTGCGTTCGCGAAGGAGCTGCGTCTTACCTGCCGCGGTCAGCTGGTAGTACTTTGCCCGCTGGTTGGCTTCGCTCACGCCCCACTCGGCTTTGAGCCATCCGCGTTTGACCAACCGGTGCAGCGCCGGATACAACGAACCGGTTTCGATCTTGAGGAGATCGTCCGACTGGGTGCGGATGGCCTGGCCGATGCCGTGGCCGTGCCGCGGCCCCCACTGCAGGGTCCGCAGGATCAGCATGTCGAGAGTGCCCTGGAGAAGCTCCAGGCGTTGGTCGTCTGAACGGCTGGCCATAAGTCGTAGACAGTCTACGACCTTGAGACGTAGAACGTCTACGGCTTGTTCCGGAGTTTATGCGAGGCGGAGATCCGCCCTCATTCGAGAGTAAACGCCACGTACATCAGCCGACTTTCCCGCTGAATCTGCAGCGTAACGGCGGCGCCGGGCTTGAGCCCGTGCACAGCCTGCCTGAGTTCCTGCAGCGTCGTCATCTTCTGATTATTGACACTGCGGATGACGTCGCGCGGCTGGAGTGGAATCTCACTGGTCGCGCCGGCCGCGCGTGCGACGACGATAATCCCGTACGGATCCCGCAGTCCGCTTGCCGCAGCCGCGATTCGACGATCAATTTCCACGCCGATGATGCCGAGCTCGGGAACGAGGCTCTTTTCCGGATCGGCTTGAGCCGAGACCGCGTCGAATTCGCTGCGATCCTCAACCGGGGTGATGCTCAACCCCTGCTGCACCCCGTCCCGCGACACGACGAGCTTCACCTTCTCGGTCGTGTCTCTGAGTCGGAACTGATAGTTGACCGAGGGAAGGTTATCGGCCGGCTGGCCGTCGACGGACACCAGGATGTCGCCAACCTTCAAACCGGCAGCTTCGGCCGGACCGCCAGGCCAGACGTCTGACACGATGACGCCGTAGTCGCGCTGGAGACCAAGTCCTCCAGCCATGGTCTGCGAGATCGTTTGAATGCTCATGCCGATCTCCTGCCGGCGCACCATCCCGTATTGCTTCAGTTGACGAAACACCGTTCGGGCAGTCGCGCTGGGAATGGCGAATCCCAGGCCGTCGTTACCTCCCGACTGCGACACGATGAAGGTGTTCACGCCCACGACTTCGCCGCGGATGTTGACCAGCGGACCGCCTGAATTACCGGGATTGATTGGCGCATCGGTCTGTACGTAAATCAGCGGCGAATCCGGATCGACCTGCCTGGCAACCGCGGAAACGAGACCGTGCGTGATCGTGTTCCGCAATCCGATCGGACTGCCAAACGCGAAGACCGTCTCTCCCTGGTGCACTTGCGAGTAGGTGG
Organism: Vicinamibacterales bacterium; assembly: GCA_051986585.1. GTDB lineage: Bacteria > Acidobacteriota > Vicinamibacteria > Vicinamibacterales > 2-12-FULL-66-21 > JALZOC01. The sequence goes on from JBPYFA010000523.1 coordinate 7,501, forward strand.
CGAGTGGAAGGGCAGGAAGCTTCAAGCCATCGGCCTTCAGCAGCGCCAGATCCAGTTCGCTCGTAATGCCAACGATACGGGCGTTGATCAGTTGCGTCCGGCCGGAGAGCGCTGTCGCCAGCGTGCCGTCCGCATTGTCGGGTGGCAACACGATTTGCACGCGCTGAGCGCCGCTCACCACGTGCGCGTTCGTCATGATGTACCCCTCGGGATCGATCACGAATCCCGACCCACTCGATCGCTGTCTGCCGACCACGACGTTCGTGTCCGTGCGCCCATTCCCTTCCTCGCGTGCGCCATAGCTCGTGACCAGAATCTGGACGACGCTGGGCCAGACCTTCTTGGTCAGTGCGTCGATCGATTCATTCATTCGCGCGAGCGGATCCTGTGCCGCGACCGGCTTCGCGGTGGATTGCGCCAGCGCTGGAACCGCGGTCAAGCCTGGCAAGAGAACGAACAAACTGAGGACTCGGCGGAGCCTGGGTTGTTGGCAAAGTCTCATCGCATCTACCTCGAAGGATCCTGCTCGGAAACGCCTCGATTAACCGCCGCTCGGCAGTCGATCACGAAATCTCGTGAGGCAAGGGGCGTATTCCCTCAGCAAATTCGCAGGCGTGTCGTCTTCGACATACGCGAGGGCAGAGGCCGTGCCAACTGGTGCACGTCCAGTCACACGGGTCGGTGGGTCCGAGGCCGACTCAGAATCAGAGCGCCCCGGCGACGTCGGAGCGCAACGATTTCGGCGCGACGACCTCGGCTGCATCCGCCTGTTCGAGATCCTTTTCGAGGAAGTAGTTCAAGAACGTGCGGACTGCAGCAATCGCCGCGAGTTCACCAATGTCCTGCCAGGTCGGAGAAATGACGCTGCCGATAATGTCGGCCGCCAGTGCGAACTCGAGGCCGATGACCAGCCACGCCGCAAGATTCCGCCAGATGACTTTGCGCTCACTGTGGCTCGTCGATCGCGCGATCACGATGCGGAGCAGTCGAATGAATGCCTCGGCCGAGCCGTAGGCGACGACGAGGACCGCCGCAATCTCCACCAGGGATCCGACGACGCGAGCGACGGAAGTCAACGTCTCTTCCATGGGGCCTATCCTCTCGTCGTCCACGCGATCGCGAGATGCCGCCGCGAATGCCGGTCATGCCCCGTATTGCCAGGGTGTGACAGCGACGGCGGCCACGGCATGTCGTGACAATGCGCCGAGGGCTTCTTCGTTTCTCCCGCGAAATCAGCCGGTGAGCATGGCTGGGAGAAGACTAACGGCACGACTCATGCCGATCACAGTCGTGCCGTCGACGACGGTCTACTTGAATCGAAAGCGTACGCCGACGACGAGAGGAAATGTCAGCCGCGCGCTGTTGTCGTTGAGAGTTTCCAGGCCGGTGCCCGCCAACTGATCGATTTCAGACAATCCGCTGACGTGACGGAGCCCGAGCTGGGCACTGATATCCATTCGCTCGGCGACCCGGAACAGCGCGCCCACATTCACACCCCACGTGAACGCCGCCGTGCCGTCATAGAAGTCGGTCTGGTTGATCGTGAGGTTCGACTGCGGTGCTGCGAGCTGAAGGTTGATGCGGTCGATGAACCCCAGGCCGATCGTCCCTTCGGCAAACAGACGCACGGCGTCGGTTGAGAACGGAGCGTAACGACGATAGCCGACATCGAGCGACAGGCTCTTGTAGTCGGAGTATTGACCGTACAAGCTCGATGGTCCGAGATCACCGAGCCGGACCAGATCCGCGTCAGCGGACTGATAGGTGAAGATGCCGCGCAGTTCGGAGTCATGGTCCAGCGCGTAGCCGGCGCCAAATCGAAAATCGAGTCCTGTGCCGAACACGTCACCGTATGACTGCGGCAGAATTGCCACGGTTTGCCCCTGGAGCGTTCCGATCGCGCCAGAGTTCACGTTGCCATTGATCGATGGAGCCAGGCCAACTCCCACATCGACTGCCCAGCGTGACTCTCTCATCCCGCTCTGCGCCTGAGCGGTCGGCGCGTATGCAAGATGGATGGAGACGATGGCGAAGCACGACAACACAGCACGACGAATTCGCATGAGACCTCCTACGGTCGAAGGTGGCCGAGCGAAATCGCTGCCAGGTCCACGGTGCTCGAATGTCGAGCGGGCACCACGGAATCTCGCGGCCTCCGTCTCGGCCAAACAAACAAAAAGGCGCGGCTGAAACCGCGCCCTCGTCGCCCGCCTGGCCATCGGAAGAAGATGATGATGAGAGTCATTCGTCGCGCAACGTCCTGACCGGATCGATCAGCGTCGCTCGATACGCCGGGATGATGCTGGCGAGGATACCGACCGCGGCGAGCAGCCCTGCCACTGCAGCGTAGGTCGACACGTCGGTCGCGTTCACGCCAAAGATCAACGTTGTCAACACGTGGCTGAGTAAAACGGCCGCTGCGATTCCGATTGCGATGCCCATCAGCGTTGGGCGGAGGCCGTCGAGCACGACCGCGCTGAGCACGTTGAACCTGTCCGCACCCAGTGCCATGCGAATGCCGATCTCTTTCACCCGCTGCCGTGTGGCATACGCGACAACGCTATACAGTCCCACAGTCGCGAGCACCAGCGCCAGCCCGGCGAACGCCGCGAGGAGGAGCATGTTGAATCGCTGCGGCGACAGCGATTCGGCGACGACCTCGTCCATCGTGCGCACATCGATCAGAGGAGTGGCCGGCGAAACCTCGTGAATGGCATTTCGAACTGCAGATGTGATCCCTGCGGGGTCCGACGCGGTCTTGACCGCAAGCGCGAGGCCCATGGCGCGGAACTTTCCCCATGCGTCGGGTGCGTAGAACTGAGTCAACGGCCAATACAGGGTCGAGATGGGATCCTGGTTGTCGAGTCCACGATCCTTCACGTCGGCGACCACTCCGACCACCTGCCGCACAACTTTTGGAAAGAACGTCAGCGTGAGACGCTTGCCAATCGGGTCTTCGTTCGGCCAGAACTGCTTCGCCATCGATTCGCTGACGACGACAACCGGCGCAGACGAGGCTGTATCAGCGTCTGTGAATTCGCGGCCGCGCAGGACGCGGATTCCCATCGTCTTCATGAACTGAGGCGATAACAGGCGAACGGATACCTCGGGCTGGTGCGCCATTTCAACCACGGGGTGCCCTTCGACCGCGACCGGCTGCATCGAGCCGCCCTCGAGCGGTAAATCGTCGGTGACCGCCGCGTCCTGCACGCCAGGCAAGGCCCTCACGCGCTGTAACACCTGGTCATAGAACTGGACCTGTTGATCTTCGCTGGTGAACTCGTTGGCGGCGACGCCGATGCGCATCGTCAGGACGTGGTCGGCGACGAAACCTGGATGAACGCTGCGGAGGTTCCAGAGCGTGCGGATCATCAGAGCCGCGCCGACGAGCAACACGAGTGACAGCGCGACTTCGGCCACGACCAGCACGGCGCGGGTGCGCTTACCGGTGGCAGGCGAATCGAGCCGGCCCAGCCCTTGTTTCAGCGCGTCGTTCGGATCGGATTTCGACATCCGCCATGCCGGCGCCACTCCGGCGACGGTGCCACTCACCAAGGCGGTTGCAAACGCAAACGCGAGGACGGCGCCGTCCAGCTTGATGTCCACCAAACGCGGCAAACTCGCGCCGAAGTAATTCACCACCAGTTGGGTGCCGTAGTGCGCGACGATCAGCCCAAGCGCTCCGCCGGTGACCGACACGAGCAAGCTCTCGGACAGCACTTGCCGGATGATCCGCGTGCGCTTGGCGCCAAAGGCCGTACGGATGGCGATTTCCTTCCGCCGATCGACGGTTCGCGCGAGCATCAGGTTCGCGACATTCGCGCACGCGATCAACAGGACAAACACGACCGCGCCAAACAGCATCAGGAGGGGCTTCCGGACATCTCCGACGGTCTCTTCGCGAAGTGGTACAACCGCCGCTCCCCAACCGGCAGAATCGGCTGGGTACTGCTCGGCGATGCGCGCCGCAATCGCGTCCAGTTGCCCTTGCGCCTGCTGAACGCTGACGCCTGGCTTGAGGCGGGCAACTGCGGCCATGCTGTGCTCGCCTCGCACCGCTTTCTCCTGCGCCGTCCACACGAGCGGGACCCACAACGTCGCGGATTCAGGTTTCGCGAATGACGGCGGCATGACGCCGATGACGGTGTAGGCGTTGGCATCAAGGTGAATCGTTTTGCCGACGATCTGTCGATCCCCGCCAAACTGCGAGTTCCACAGCCCGTAAGAAAGCACGACGACGTGCTCGCGCTCAGGCGCGTCGTCGCTCGGATCGATCGCACGTCCATAGAGCGGACGCGTGCCGAGCACAGAAAAGAACGTGGGTTCGACGCGTGCAGCCCGCAGCATTCTCGGTTCGCCCGTTCCCGTCAGCCGGAACTGCGAGAATCTGTAGACGGCCGACGACGAGAACACCGTGTTCTGCGCTTCCCAATCGAGATAATTCGCCGCCGACAAGGCAAAGCGTGGCACGCCGGGAAACTGTTGCTGCGGGGGCGTGTGCCACAACTGCACGAGCCGATCGGGCTCGGCGTACGGGAGCGGCCGCAGCAACACGCCATTCACGATGCCGAAGATTGCGGTGTTCGCGCCAATGCCAAGGGCGAGCACGACGATCGCCGAGAGCGCGAAGCCCGGGGTCTTCAGCAGTACTCGACATCCGTGTTTGAGATCGTTCCAGAAACCGGACATTGCCACTCCAAATCTTGAGTTCTGGCTGAGATGATTCGCCGCTTCAAGTGCACGCCAGGTGCCACCGCCGTGACGAGCGCCCGATGCGAGAGTGCTGATATTTGACGGATCTACCGGCAGAAACGATGGCAGAGCTGTCCGGCTTGGGAGCAACGGTGTTCGGATTCGGACGCGCTGGAGGCGGGGTTTTCCGCGCGCAGGCCGAGGCGCCGGGGAGCTGATGCGACCGGCCACGGGCGGCCGCCATTCAAAAAAGCAAAGGGCCGGCTCGCGCCGGCCCAGTCCTTCTTTTCTTCCTATTCGTTTCTTCCGCCTGAAGGCGGAAGCCACTAGTGAACGCGGCAATTGCTAATTGCCGAATGCTGAATGCTGATTAGCCTTCCCTACAATCCGCAATCCGCAATCCGCAATCAACATTCAACATTCAACGTTCAACATTCAGCAATTGCAGTAGCTCTTTACGCGCACCCTGACGTCGTGCCGCAGTTGGCGCACTTGTAGCACGAGCCGCTGCGCACCATGATCGACCCGCACGTCGAGCACGGCGGCGCGTCCTGCTGGTTCTGCATCGCCGCAAACGCGGACGTTTTCGGCGACGAGATGACCGCGGTCGCCGAGGC